>NZ_DATAGM010000130.1:0-11980 GCF_036263695.1 Phenylobacterium sp. | reverse complement strand
AGGTCGGCCTCGATGAGCTCGGCGGCCTGGCCCAGGTTCCAGCGGGCGTCCGCGAGGGCGGCGGCGTCGTAGTCGACGCCGGTGAGCCGCCAGCCGTAGGCGGCGTAGAGCGAGAGATTGTTGCCCGTCCCGGAGCCGAGCTCCAGCACCTTGCCGGGCCGCTCGGCCAGGCCGCGCTTGAAGAAGTGCCGCACGACGAACTCGTCGGGGAACTTCAGACCCTTGATGTCGCGAAGCTCGCGCAACTCGCCCCCCAGCAGCCTCGGCCGGACCGTGCGCTGCGTGGTGCAAAGAGACCGTTAAGCACGTGGATTCGTCTCTGGGTCAGGCTGTCGCGCCGGCGACGCGGGCCATCAGCCCGACGCCACCACGCGCCACAGCTTCTCCGCCCGGTCCCAGTCGTCGGGGGTGTCGATGTCCACGCAGCGCCAGAGCGGGATCTCCAGCGGCACGCTGTCGGGACCGAACATGCGAAGGCCCGCGCGGTAAGCGTCCGGCCGGCCCCAGTAGAACTGGCCGGCGTCGAAGAAGGCGGGTTCGAGGTCCTGCGAGCGGACGTTGAAGTTCTCCGGCTGGAACATCTCCAGCCGGCCGTCGGCGGTCCGCCGGATCGCCCGCTGGATGGGGGCCGGGAAGCGCGCCACGGGGAAGCAGTACTGGGCGCCTGAGCTCGCCAGCTGTTCGTAGGCCGCCCGCAGCGCCTCGGCCGTCACGAACGGCGAGGCCGGGTAGATGCAGCAGAGCGCGTCCAGCGGCAGCTGCTCGGCGTTGGCCCAGCCCAGGAAGTGCTGGACCACCGCCAGCGTGGTCGCGTGATCGTCCGACAGCTCCGGCGGGCGGCGGAACGGCGCCTCGGCGCCCCAGGCCTGCGCGACCTGCGCGATCTCCTCGTCGTCTGTGGAGCAGACGATCCTGTCGAACAGGCCGCTTTCGGCCGCCGCCGTGATGGACCAGGCGATCACCGGCCTCCCGGCGAATGGGCGGATGTTCTTGCGCGGGATGCGCTTCGACCCGCCGCGCGCGGGGATCAGCGCTATTCGCATGGCCGGCGGACGGGCGGCCGCGCGGTCACGCCGCCGAGGCCGTGCGGGCCGCCTGTTCGGGGGTGAGCGCGCCGGCCAGCGCGGTCTCGATGCGGCCGAAAGCGTCCTCGATCCGCTCGGCGCGCCAGCAGCCGGGCACGAAGGCGCCACCGAGGGTCTGCGAGAGCTTGGCGTCGAGGGCCTTCAGCGCCTTGGCCTCGGCCATCGAGGTCAGGCCATGGCGCGGCTCGACGGCGGCCAGCAGCTGGTCCTTCAGCTGCACGGCGCCGAAGCCGGACATCAGCTTGCGGATCTCGCGGCGCAGCTCCGCGTCGCCCGCCTCGGCCACGCACTCGGCGGTCAGCAGGGTCTCCCCGCGGCTCTCGTAGGTGGAGATGCGGAACACCACGCCCTGGGCGGTGAAGTTCTGCAGCCAGAAGGGCTTCAGGTCGGTTTTCGCCTTGAAGACGTAGGTCGCGCCGCTCTTGACCAGAGGCTTGGGGGCCGCAACGCCGGCGGCCTTGTAGAGCGCGCCGGGGCCGGCGGCCCAGACCAGGGCCTCGCCCGGGCGGCAGGCGGCGAGCGCCTCGCGCGGCGAGATGAGGGACTCCAGGTGGATCTTCACGCCGAGGCCGGCGAGGGCGCGTCCGGCGGCGGCGAACAGGGCCGGGAAGCCGCCCTTGGGCAGGGAGGCCTGGCTGCCCTGGGTTCGGCCCCACAGGTGGCGCGGCAGGCCGTAGAGGGCGTCGTACAGGTCGTCGGCGCGCTTCAGCTCGGCGAGCGTGGTGGTGTCGGTGGCGCGGGGATGGACGCGGCCCAGGCCGAGCGGGGCGGCGGAGCTCTCGTGCACCTCGTCCAGCCACACGCCCAGGTTCCACTGGCAGTACTTGGACAGCGCCTGCTCGATGTCATGCGGATAGGCGCGCAGGCGATCGGCCAGGCTCTCGCCGGCCGGCTCCACCAGCGCGGTCTGGCGCGCGGCCAGAGAGGGGCCGCCGAACGCCTCTGCGTACACGGGCTCGCCGCCCGGGCCGGGGCTGACCGAGCCGCAGCGGTCCTCGAAGTCCTCGAAGGCGACGCCGTGCCATTCCAGCAGGGCGCGAAGCGGATCGCCGCGCCCGCCGAAATATTGCTTGGTCTGGCGCAGCTCGAGGCCGTGGTCGGTTCGCGGCAGCAGCGAGCCCCCGAGCTCGCCGTACTGCTCGAACAGCTCGATATCGCGGCAGCCGAGGCGATGCGCCTGCAGCGCGGCGATGATCCCCGTCAGGCCTCCGCCGACGATTCGAACCTTGCCCATGTACCCCTGCGAACTTTCTGCCGGCTGAGACTGACTACAGTCGCCGGTCGAGTGCGAAGGATCGGTTAAACCTGTTGAGTCTGGGACTGGGGCAGGCTGTCACGGGCCGCGATTATCCCCAGGAACGCCTCCGCGACGCGCGGCGCGCCCAGCCCGTCGCACATGGATGCGGCAGCCGCCGACAGCCGCTGCCGCAGGCCTGCGTCCGCAAGCAGCCTGACGATCGCCCGATCGATCTGCGCCCCGAAGTCGGGCGCCTGGCGGTCCACCACCAGCGCCGCACCGGCCTCGGCGATGGCCGCCGCCGCCGGGCGCTGGTTGTCGGCCAGGACGACCAGCACCGAGGGCAGGGCCAGAGCGCAGCGCTCCCAGGTGGACGAGCCGGCCGCTCCAATGGCCGCGTCGGCCTCGGCCGCCAGCACGGCCATGTCCGGGGTGTCGATGTGCAGCTCCAGGCGCGGATCGTGGGCGGCCAGCCGCTCGAGGCCCCGCCGGCTGGGAGCCGCGGCGCCCAGCACCACGTCGATGGCCAGAGTCCCCAGGCGCGAGCGCAGCTTCTGCAGCACCTGCCCGGTGATGCCGTCCACGTCGGTGAGCCCCATTGAGATCAGGATCCGGCGGATCGGGCCGCTCCGGCGGGCCAGGGCCGCCTCGCGGAGGGCGGAGAACTCCGGCCGCAGCGCCGCGTACTGCGGGCCCAGCAGCAGCCGGGCGCCCGGAGCGAACTGGGCGTAGTCGGCGCTCGTTCGCTGCGGGCCGGCGTCGAGCACCACCTCGGCGCCCAAGGGCCGGTCGGCCAGGTCGTCAACGACCAGACGGGGACGGCCCTTGCCGATCGCCTCGTGCGCCTCGCGCGACAGGCCATAGTGGTCGAACACCACCGCTTCGACGTCGGCGAAGGCGGCGGCCGCGATCAGGGTCTCCGGGCCGCCGGCAGGGGCCGAGATGCGCGGCGCTTCCGGCGCGAAGGCCTGCAGGATCTCGGCGACCGGCGGGGGGCTGAGGAAGATCGGCGTCGCGCCGCGGGCGGCCAGCGCCTGGGCCAGCGACAGGCTGCGCATCACGTGCCCGCCGCCCACCGCAGGTCCCGCGTCGACGACGAACAGAACGCGGGGACCACTCATCGAACTCTCCAACGCACCCCGCGTGGAAAGCTAGGCTGCGTCGCCGCCGCTGGCGAGCGGCGCATCGCCGCAAGCTCAGCCTCTCCGGGCGTCGAACCTGCGCAGCAGCTCCTCGGCCGCCCGGGCCGTCTCGTCGACGGGCGGGTAGGCCCAGGTCTCGATCCGGCCGCGGAACGAGCGCAGGGCGCCGCGTTCGGCCAAGTCAGCGTGGAACCTCGCCAGCTTTTCGCTGCGCCCGTCCATGGCCAGCAGCTGCACCGGCTTGCCGGTGAAAGCGGCCTCGGTGGCCAGGTTGGTGGAATCCTCGGTGACCAGGATCACGTCAGCGCCCGCCAGAAAGGCGAAGTAGGGGTTCTCGCCGGTCTCGTCCCAGATCCAGCCGGGCAGCGCGCCCAGCGCCGCCTTCAGCTCGCGACGCGCCGGCTCGGGCGTGCGGCGGGAGAAGGTGACCAGCACGGACCCGCGGGCCCGCGAGACCGCCTGCGCGATCTCCGCGCCCATGGCCGCTGCACGGGCGGGCGTCAGGTCATGGGCCTTGCTCTTGCCGCCGATCAGCACGGCGACGCGCGGCGAGGGGAGGGGCTGGATTCGCTCGGCGAACCGGCCCAGGTCCTGCGCCAGCCGCTCCGGCGTCAGTCTCTGGGGTGCGCCGGTGATCGGGAACACGTTCGGGCCGGACAGGCCGTCGTGCCGCGGCGGCACGACGAGGTCGTAGTAGGAGAGCGGCGTGCGCGGGTGCTGCACCTGCACCACGAAAGTGCGTCCCTCCGACCAGCGCCGGATCCGGGTGGAGAGCGGAAGCGTCGCCCGACCCGCCGCGATCCAGACGTCCGGCCAGGGCGGGGCGATCCCGCTGTCGGGCTCCAGCGCCGACAGCGGGATCAGCCGCCACGGCAGCCGGCCCCAGCGGCCCTTCCAGCTGACGGCCTTGACCTCGACCCGGGCCGGGCGGCGGCGCGCGACAGCCTGGGCCAGGCCCACGGCCTGGGCCTCGATGCCCGCACGTCCGTCGGAGACGGCCCAGATGGTCAGCGGCGACTCGGCCATGGCCGAGCCTAACAGCGGGTCAGACCCAGTCGACCTTGAGGATTTCGTAGGCCTTCACGCCGCCCGGGGTGTTCACCTCGACGACGTCGCCGATCTCCTTGCCGATCATCGCCCGGGCGATGGGCGAGGCGATGGAGATCTTGCCCTGCTTCACGTCGGCCTCGTGCTCGCCGACGATCTGATAGCGGGCCTCTTCCTCGGTGTCCTCGTCGACCACCGAGACGGTGGCGCCGAACTTCACCTGGCTGCCCGAAAGCTTCGATACGTCGATGACCTGGGCGCGCGCGAGCTTGTCCTCGATGTCGGCGATCTGCCCCTCGATCCAGCCTTGCCGCTCCTTGGCGGCATGGTACTCGGCGTTCTCAGACAGATCGCCGTGGCTGCGGGCTTCCGAGATCTGGGCGATCACGGCCGGCCGTTCCACGGTCTTCAAACGCTTCAGTTCTTCGTCGAGGGCCTGATAGCCCTCGGCGGTCATCGGGACTTTTTCCATCAGGGACGGTGACTCGGGGTTTCGCCCTTCGCAGAGCTTGGGTTCCCGTCGTGGGCGCGAACGACTGGGGGCTAAGAGGATAGAGGCGGGCGACCCGGAACTCAAGGGCCTGCACCTCTAGGGTGAGCGGCGCTGCTAAGGCGAGCGTTGAAAGTCCGGTTCCGGCGAGACGCCTAACGCAATTCGGGCCGCTCCCTTCCGCCGGCGTGTCGGCGAAACTACGTTCGAGGCGCCGCCTGCTGTCAAGCAAGGAACCCACCATGGCCCCGCGCGGGATCACCCTCTACCACTCGCCCGCCAGCCGGGCCTTCACCGCCTACTGGATGCTGGAGGAGCTGGGCGTCCCGTTCCGGGTCAAGACGGTCGACATCCGCAAAGGCGAGCAGAAGGCGCCCGAGTACCTGAAGCTCAATCCGGCGGGGAAGGTGCCCACCGTCGTCGACGGCGAAGCGGTGATCAGCGAGAACCCGGCGATCTGCATCTACCTGGCGGACCGGTACGGGTACGGGACCCTCGCCCCTAGGATCGAGGACCCGCGCCGCGGCGCATACCTGAAGTGGATGGTCTATTCGACCGCGGTGGTCGAACCGGTGCGGGCGCTGCATTCGGCGGGCCTGCGTCTGCCGCCGCCGAATCCGGGCGAATTCGGCTCCGGCTTCGGCGAGTTCGAAGACATGCTGCGCGTGCTGCGCGAGGCGCTCTCGGGCCGCCGGTACCTACTCGGTGCAGAGTTCACCGCGGCCGACGTGATGCTGGGCGCAGTGATCTCCATGTCGCTGTACGACAAGGAGCTTCCGGAGGACCCGGTGCTGCTCGACTACAACGCCCGCCTCACCTGCCGCGAAGCCTACCAGCGGGCGGCGGACGCCACCTGGCCCAAGTGGCTGTTCGAGGCCAGCTGACGGTTCGGGCCGGCGGCTAGGTGGATTGTTGGAAGATCTCGTGCACGAGCCCGCTGGGCGCGCGGAAGGCCGCGTAGCGGCCGCTGGCGTTCGCAGCCGGGACGGCGTGGAGGAATTCGATCCCCTTTTCGCTCAGCTCGGCCATCGCCGCTTCAATGTCGGGAACGCCGAAGACCAGGACGCTGGACGCCGAGCGGCCATGCTCGACCGCCGGGGCCGGCTCCTCGCATCGGTAGATGTGAAAGGCCAAACCTTCGTGGTGGAGGATCAGCCGGTCCGGCCCGGCCTCCCGCACGTCGAAGCCAAGCAGGCCCTCGTAGAAGCGCCGCGCCTCCGCCAGATCGGGTAGAAGCAGCATGATCATGGAGAGCCGCATCGGCTCACCGCACGGTCAGGCCACCGTCGATGACCAGTTCGGCGCCGGTGACGTAGCGGCTCTCGTCGCTGGCGAGCCAGATCACACCGTTGGCGATGTCCTGCGGCATGCCCTTCACGCCCAGCGGCACGGCCATGGACGACATCTGGTCGAGGGTGGCTGTGCGGGGAAGCGCGTTGGTCCCCGGCTCGCCGGTGCCGACGATGGTGTCCCAGATCGGCGTCTCGATGATGCCGGGGTGGACGGAGTTGACCCGAACGCCGTCCTTGGCGTTGGCGCACTCCATGGCCACCGCCTTGGTCATCAGCCGCACGCCGCCCTTGGTGGCGCAATAGGCGGCCAGGTTCGCCGAGCCCTTCAGGCCGGCCACCGAGGACATGTTGACGATGCTGCCGCCGCCGCCCTTCCGCATCAGCGGGATGGAGTGCTTCATGCCCAGGAACACGCCATCGAGGTTGACCGCGGTCTGGCGGCGGAAGTCGGCCAGGCTGAACTCCAGGATCGAGCCGCCGACGCCGATGCCGGCGTTGTTGACCAGTACGTCCAGCCGGCCGTGGCGGCGGCCGATCTCGCCGACAATCTCGACCCATTCCTCCTCCGATGTGACGTCGTGGTGCAGGTACTCGGCTTTGCCGCCGGCGGCGGTGACGGCCTCGGCGGCCGCCCGCCCCATCTCGTCCTGCAGATCGGTGAGGATCACCGCCGCGCCTTCGGCGGCCAGCTGCTCGGCGCAGGCCCGGCCGATGCCGCTCGCTGCGCCGGTCACCAGCGCGACCTTGCCCTCCACCCGTCCCATCGGCGCTTCCTTCTTGTGCGTTCCTCCGGCCCAGCCTTAGCCCAAGGCGCGGCTTTGCGGCAGCCCGCTTTGCGGATTAGGGGAGGAGGATGAGCGCCGTCATCCGCCGGGCAGAAGCCGCCGACGCCGAGGCCCTGGCGCTGGTCGGGCGGGCCACCTTCCTGGAGACCTACGCCGGCCAGCTGGCGGCCGCCGACATCCTGGCCCACTGTGCGCGCCAGCACGCGCCGGAGCTCTATGCGGGCTGGCTGGCCGGCGCCGATCACCGCCTGTGGATCGTCGAGGCGGCGGAGGGGGGCGCGCCGCTTGGCTACGTCGCGCTGGGCCCGCCGGACCTGCCGCTGCCGACAACGGACCAGGATGTGGAGATCAAGCGCATTTACCTGCTGCACCGGTTCCAGGGGCAGGGCCTTGGGGCCAGGCTGATGCGCACCTGCCTGCACGGCGCCCGGGAGGCGGGCTTCGGCCGGGCGCTGCTCGGCGTGTTCCGCCGCAACGAGGCGGCGATCGGCTTCTACCGGCGACAAGGCTTCACCCTCGCCGGCGAGCGGAAGTTCCAGGTGGGGGCGAGCGTCTATGATGATCTGGTACTCGCCCGCCTCCTCTGAGGACTTAGAGCGACTTCACCCAGTTGGCGTCGCCGCCGCCGGTGACCAGACCGACCAGCATGACCAAGGCCAGGATCGCGATCAGCGCGACGACCAGCAGATCCATCGAGCCTTCGAACTTCTCGATGCGGTGTTTGTTGTGGTGCGGGTGGTGCTCGGCGCGGTTGGCGCCGTGTTTGAAATTCAGCCGCATAAGGGCCTCCTACGCAAAATGACTGAGGCGAAGCCTCTGCCAGATCGCGCCAGGCGCCGCTCGGGCGCGGCTCCGGAGGCTGGCGGGCCGCCGGAGCTGGCCCTATGCGCCTGACCCGGTCAGGCGATGGCCAAAATCCTGCGCCTCTTCAGGATGTTGGTCAACACTTGACGGCCGGGCGCTCCCCAGAACAAAATGAGAACATAGGAGGCGGCCATGGTGGACTTCGAGCGGGCCCGCGACTTCATCTATGGCGCGGCGCGGCTGGTCGAGCGGCGGGCCTTCGCAGCCGAGTTCGAGGGCGGGGATGCGGGCCTGGTGCTGACGGCGCTGGCCGCCTACCAGAACCTGGACGGCGGCTTCGGCCATGGGCTCGAGCCGGACACCCGCACGCCGCTCAGCCAGCCGCTGAATGTCGAGATCGCCCTGCAGATCATGGCGGACGCGCGGGTTTGCGACGCGCCGATGGCGCGGCGGGCCTGCGAATTCCTGCAGGCGGTCAGCGCGCCCGAGGGCGGCGTCCCGATCTTGCTTCCGGGCTTCGAGGCGTACGCCCACGCGCCCCATTGGACCGGCTACGCCCGCCCGCCCGAGCTGGTGCCCAACGGCGGTCTCGTCGGCCTGCTCTACAAGCTGGGCGTGGACCATCCCTGGCGCGAGGCGGCGGCTCAACGCGTGTGGGCCTGGATCGAAGGCAGGCCTGGGCTGGGCGCCCACGACATCCTGGACGCCGTCTGGTTCCTCGAGGCCGCTCCCGACCGCCGCCGCGCCGAGGCGGCCGCCCGGCGGCTGGCCAAGGCCCTTCCCGAGGCGCCCTACTACAAGGAAGACCCGGCCGCAGACGGCTATGGCGTGACGCCCCTATGGTACGCGCCGAGCCCCGACGCCTTCTGCCGCGGCTGGTTCTCCGACGCGGTGATCGCCGCCAACCTCGACCACCTCGCGGCCCAACAGCAACCCGACGGCGGCTGGCCCATCTCCTGGAGCCCGCCCGGCCCGGCCGCCGTGCTCGAGTGGCGCGGCGTCCAGACCCTCAAGGCCCTGAGGACGCTGAAGGCCTATGGAAAGCTCTGAGCAACATGACCTCTCCCCCCGCGCAGCGGGGAGAGGTCTAGCGCCGGAAGGCCTCGCGCCGGTTGGGCCTCGCTCCCCGCGCGCTGCTACGCGTACGCCTGCAGCGGCCTCACCTCGAGGGTCTCTTCGGCGGTGGCGCCGATGGCCTGGGCGGCGGCCAGGGCGCCGGCGGCGGTGGTGAAGTAAGGGATCTTCATCATCAGGGCCGAGCGGCGGATCTCGAAGCTGTCGGCCAGCGACTGCTTGCCCTCGGTGGTGTTGAAGACCAGCTGCACCTCCCCGTTCTTCATGGCGTCGACGATGTGCGGCCGCCCCTCCAGCACCTTCTTCACCCGCTCCACCTTCAGCCCCTTCTCGGCCAGGAAGTCGCAGGTGCCGCCGGTCGCGAGAATCCTGAAGCCGCGCTCGACCATCAGCCGCACCGGCTCGACGATCCAGGCCTTGTCGGCGTCCTTCACCGACACGAACACGCAGCCGGTCTTGGGCAGGATGGTGCCGCCGCCCAGCTGGCTCTTGGCGAAGGCGCGAGCGAAGGCCGGCGCCAGGGTCTCGCCCTCGCGCACCCAGTCGAGGCCCATCACTTCGCCGGTGGAGCGCATCTCCGGGCCCAGGACCGTGTCCACCCCGGCGAAGCGGGCGAACGGGAACACCGCCTCCTTCACCGCGATGTGGTTGAAGGGCGTCTCGGTCAGGTCGAATTCGGACAGCTTGCGGCCGGCCATCACCTTGGCGGCGATGGCGGCCAGCGGCTTGCCGATGGTCTTGGCGACGAAGGGCACCGTGCGGCTGGCGCGCGGATTGACCTCCAGCACGAAGATGCGCGGGTTTTCGGAGTGCGGCTCCTCGATGGCGAACTGCACGTTCATCAGGCCGCGCACGTTCAGCGCCTTGGCCATCGCCTCGGTCTGCCGCTTCAGCTCCTCGATGGTCTCGCTCTTCAGCGAGAAGGGCGGCAGGGAGCAGGCGCTGTCGCCCGAGTGCACCCCCGCTTCCTCGATGTGCTCCATGACGCCGGCCACGAACACCTGCTCGCCGTCGCAGAGGGCGTCCACGTCCACCTCGGTGGCCCGGGAGAGGTACTGGTCGATCAGCACGGGGGAGTCGCCGCTCACCTGCACCGCGTCGCGCACGTAGCGGGCCAGCTGCTCCTCGTCGCGGACGATCTCCATGGCCCGCCCGCCCAGCACGTAGGAGGGCCGGATCACGACCGGGAAGCCCACCTGGCGGGCGGCCGCGAAGGCCTCCTCGTCGGAGCGGGCGATGGCGTTGATCGGCTGGGCGATCTTCAGCCGGTGCAGCAGCTGCTGGAACCGCTCGCGGTCCTCGGCCAGGTCGATAGCGTCCGGCGTGGTGCCTAGGATCGGGACACCGGCCTGCTCCAGGGCCGCGGCCAGCTTCAGCGGCGTCTGGCCGCCGAACTGGACGATGACGCCCAGCAGTTCGCCTCTGGAGCGCTCGGTCTCGATCAGCTCCAGCACGTCCTCGGCCGTCAGCGGCTCGAAGTAGAGCCGGTCGGAGGTGTCGTAGTCGGTGGAGACGGTCTCGGGGTTGCAGTTGACCATGATCGACTCCACCCCAATGTCGTCGAGGGCGAAGGCGGCGTGGCAGCAGCAGTAGTCGAACTCGATGCCCTGGCCGATGCGGTTGGGGCCGCCGCCCAGGATGATCGCCTTCTTGCGGTCCGAAGGGTCGCTCTCGTCGTCAGGGACCTGGCCGAGCGAACCGGTCTCGTAGGTCGAGTACATGTAGGGCGTCTCGGCCCGGAACTCGCCGGCGCAGGTGTCGATGCGCTTGAACACCGGCCGCACGCCCAGCCCCCGGCGCTGCTCTCGCACCTCGGCCTCGGTGGTGTGGGTGAGCCTGGCCAGCCGCGCGTCGGAGAAGCCCATACCCTTCAGCGCCCGGAAGTCCTGAGCCGAGGTGGGCAGGCCGGCGGCGCGGATGCGCCCCTCCTGGCGGACCAGGGTCTCGATCTCGCGCAGGAACCAGGGCTCGTACGAGCAGGCCGCGTTGACCTCCTCGACCGAGAGCCCCTCGCGGAACGCCTGGGCGATGACCCGCAGCCGGTCGGGGGTGGGCTGGCCCAGCGCCCGAAGCACGGCGGCGCGGCCGGTCTCGGGATCGCTTGCGCCCTCGATGGCGACCTCGTCGAGGCCCGTGAGGCCCGTCTCCAGGCCGCGCAGCGCCTTCTGCAGGCTCTCGGCGAAGGTGCGGCCGATGGCCATCACCTCGCCCACCGACTTCATCGAGGTGGTCAGGTAGGGCTCGGCGCCGGGATACTTCTCGAAGGCGAAGCGGGGGATCTTGGTCACGACGTAATCGATGGAGGGCTCGAACGAGGCCGGGGTGGCCCCGCCGGTGATCTCGTTCTTCAGCTCGTCGAGGGTGTAGCCGACGGCCAGCCGGGCGGCGACCTTGGCTATCGGGAAGCCGGTCGCCTTGGACGCCAGCGCCGAGGAGCGCGACACCCGCGGGTTCATCTCGATGACCACCATGCGCCCGTCCGCCGGGTTCACCGCGAACTGCACGTTGGAGCCACCGGTCTCGACGCCGATCTCGCGCAGCACGGCGATCGAGGCCGCCCGCATGCGCTGGTATTCCTTGTCGGTCAGCGTCAGGGCCGGGGCGACGGTGATGGAATCGCCCGTGTGGACGCCCATCGGGTCCACGTTCTCGATGGAGCAGACGATGATGCAGTTGTCCGCCTTGTCGCGGACCACCTCCATCTCGAACTCCTTCCAGCCGAGCACGCTCTCTTCGACCAGCACCTCGGTGGTGGGCGACAGGTCCAGGCCGCGCTCGACGATCTCGCGGAACTCCTCGACGTTGTAGGCGATGCCGCCGCCGGTGCCGGCCAGGGTGAAGGACGGCCGGATGATCGCCGGCAGGCCGACGAAGTCGAGCGCCTGCATGGCCTCTTCGAGGGTGTGGGCGACGTGGGACTTGGGGCTCTCCAGCCCGATCTTGTCCATCGCGTCGCGGAACTTCTGCCGGTCCTCGGCCTTGTCGATCACCTCGGCCCGGGCGCCGATCATCTCGACGCCGTAC
>NZ_DATAGM010000129.1:0-15533 GCF_036263695.1 Phenylobacterium sp. | reverse complement strand
CGACTGGGGCGACGTGGACCTGGTGATCCAGCTCGCCTCGCCCAAGGGGGCATCGCGGATGGTGCAGCGGATCGGCCGCGCGAACCATCGGCTGGACGAGCCCAGCCGCGCCCTCTTCGTGCCCGCCAACCGCTTCGAGATGCTGGAATGCCAGGCCGCTCGCGAGGCCATCGCCGAGAACACCCTGGACGGCGACCCCGCTCGCATCGGCGCGCTGGACGTGCTGGCCCAGCACGTCATGGGCTGCGCCTGCTCCGAGCCATTCGACGCGGTGGCGCTTTATGACGAAGTCCGCTCGGCGGGTCCCTACCGGGACCTGGCGTGGGAGGATTTCGAAGCCGTCCTCGATTTCGTCTCCACCGGCGGCTACGCGCTGAAGACCTACGACCGCTTCCGCCGGATCGTGAAAGGCGAAGATGGGCTGTGGAAAGTGCGCAACGCCCAGACCGCCCAGCGCCACCGGCTGAACGTCGGCGCCATCGTCTCCCCCGCCCTGCTGGCGGTGCGGCTGGCCGGCCGTCGCGGGACCGCAGGGCGAAAAATCGGCGAGGTGGAGGAGGGCTACCTCGAGATGCTCGAGCCCGGAGACACCTTCATCTTCGCCGGCGGGGTGTGGGAGTTGGTGGCGGTCACCGGCATGGACGTTCTGGTCCGTCCTGGCGGCGGCAAGGACCCGAAGATGCCGTCCTGGGGCGGCTCGAAGTTCGCCCTCTCCACCTTTCTCGCCAGCCGCGTCCGCCGGATGATGTCCAACCCCGAGCACTGGAACGTGCTCCCCGGCGACGTGCGCGAATGGCTGGAGATCCAGCGCGATCGCTCGCAGATCCCGGCCGAGGACGAGATGCTGCTGGAGACCTTCCCGCAGGGGAGACGGCACTTCCTCGTCTGCTATCCCTTCGAGGGAAGGCTCGCCCACACCACTCTGGCCATGTTGCTGACCCGACGCCTGGAGCGCGCGGGGGTCGGGCCCCTCGGGTTCGTGTGCAACGACTACGCGCTGGCCGTCTGGGCGCTGAAGCCGATGGACGGCCTCGACTACGCCGATCTGTTCTCGCAGGACATGCTGGGCGACGACCTGGAGGACTGGCTCGCCGAGAGCTTCATGATGAAGCGGGCCTTCAAGGGCTGCGCCCTGATCGCCGGGCTGATCGAGCGGCGCTTCCCCGGCGAGCAGAAGAGCGGGCGGCAGATCACCTTCTCCACCGACCTGGTATACGACGTGCTGCGCCGGCACGAGCCGGACCACCTCTTGCTGCGGTGCGCGCGGGCCGATGCGGCGACCGGCCTCATCGACGTGGCGCGGCTGGGCGCGATGCTGGCGCGCATCCGCGGCCGGATCCGCGTCTCCCACCTCGACCACCTGTCGCCGTTCTCGGTGCCGATCCTGCTGGAGATCGGCAAGGAGCGGTCGCCGGGATCGGCGGGGGAGCTTATCCTGGCCGAAGCCGCCGAAGACCTCATCGCCGAAGCCATCGCATGACCGCCGCCGCCGCCCGCCACGACTACGCCCCCGCCTCGTGCGGCGGCCTGCGCACCCAGATCGCCGGGACCGAGGTCGTGCTGCGCGCGAGCGGCGCAATGTGGGTCGACGAGGACGAGGCGCTGATCGTCTCCGACCTGCACCTGGAGAAGGGCTCCTCCTACGCCGCCCGCGGCCAGCTGTTGCCGCCCTACGACACCCGCGAGACCCTCGGGCGGCTGGAGTTCGAAGTCGCGACGATGCGGCCCAAGGTGCTGGTCTTCCTGGGCGACACCTTCCACGACCGCCGCTCCGAAGAGCGGCTGGCGCCGAGCGAGGCCGCGCGGCTGCGCCTGCTGGCCAGCGGGCGCACCCTGATCTGGGTGATCGGCAACCACGACGCGGACGGGCCGCAGCAACTGCCCGGCGAGCCCGTCGAAACCCTGTCGCTGGGCGACCTGACCCTGCGCCACGAGCCGCTGGCGGGGCCGAGGCTCGGCGAGCTCGCCGGCCACCTGCACCCCTGCGCCAAGGTCGCCGCGGCCGGGGGGGTGGTGCGGCGGCGCTGCTTCGTCACTGACGGCGAGCGGGCGATCCTGCCGGCCTTCGGCGCCTACGCCGGCGGGCTCAACATCCGCGACGTCGCATTCGCGGGGATGTTCGCTAGGACGCCCATCGCCGCAGCGCTCGGGGCAGGCCGCGTGCACGCGGTGGGCTGGAAGAGCCTGAGAGGCGACTGAAGCGCCGTCACCCTCGTTGTGGCCGGATGGCCATTTCGACGATGACTTTGTCCCCGGCGGTGATGTTGGCCTTGCGCCTCACCTTGTCTTTGAGCGGCAGGAAGTAGGTCCCGTCCTTGGGGAACAGCGCCGTAGTGAAGGCGACGCCGCCGATAGTCGCCCCGACCGGGATCATCCCCCAGCCATAGGTCACGGCCTTCATGACGCCCTTCAGTGTCTCGGCCTCGGCCGGCGGAACGGGGACGAAGAAGAACGGCGAAGGGCCGCGCCAGTAGATCACTTCCGCCTCGAAGCGGAATTCAGGGAGCGCCTCGGCCTCTCCGCTCATCGGCTCACAGCCGCAGCGCCTGCTCCAGCGCGATCGCCAGCGAGAGCCCGGCGCCGAGCGTCAAGACGGTCAGCAGCCGCGGCCAGCGGGTCGGCACGTCCGGCGCGGTGTGGTCGAACAGCCACTGGAGCAGGAAGGCCGATAGGAAGCCGCAGAGCAGCCAGGTTTCGGGCCAGCGCCCGCGGGCGAGGATCAGCACCCAGGCGAACACCGGCCCCACGATGGAGGCCGCCAGGCGCTGCGAGCGCGGCGACTCGCGCGACGTCTCCAGGCCCCAGCGGACCCCGCCGACGAAGCTCATCACGATCGCCGACCAGGTGAGGATCACGGTCAGCGCATCGTCCGCCAGGTGCCCGGGGCCATAGGCGTAGACCACCGCAGACACCGGGAACGGCGACAGCGCGGCGACGGCGATGATCCACAACGGGAGCGGGGCGGAGGTCTCGGCTTCCATGGCTCAAGTCCTTCGGAACACAACGGAGGCCGCCCAACCGGCCAACAGGGCGATAGCGACAGAGGCCAGGCCGTACAACCATGGCTTCTCACGGGCGAAGAGGTAAAGGGCCCGTTCGGCGCCGGCCTTTTCCACGGTCAGGGTGCGGGTGCGGCTGGCGACCGGGCGCCCGTCCTGGAAGAGGATGATCTCGGCCCGGTACTGGCCGATGGGCGCGGCGGTGGGCAGGTCGATCTCGGCCCGGAAGAGGCCGCGGTCGACGAACTGCACGCCGCGGTCGTCCTCGGCGTAGAGACGGCTGTTCTCCTTCAGCCGCATGACGGCCTGGCGCCACTGGCCGTAGTCGGCGCCCAGCCGGCTGACCACCACGTCGCGGACGCCGTAGCGGGTCTCGATCCGCTGCTCCTCGGGGGCGTTGATCGGCAGGTGGTCGACGCCAGCGCCCAGCCGGCGCAGCACGCCGAAAGTCGCGATGTCGCGCAGCGGGCGGGTGGAGGCGGCCCGGTAGAAGCCCGGCGCGCCCTCGAACACCACCGGCCGGCTGTTGACCCACAGGCCGGCCACCCGCGTCTTGCGGGCGATCCGGATCGGCTGCTCGGGGCCGCGGACTAGAACAACCACGTCAGCAGGCCGGGTCTCGGGATTGAAGACGGCGCCGTAGAGCACGATGCGCGCACCGCGGAAGCTGGAGGTCACCCGCACGTTGGTCTCGGTGAGCGCGGCGGAGATGGCGGCCGGGGGCTCGGCCATGGGAACGGCCATCAGTCGCCCCCTCCGACGAGAACGAACGGATCGTCGGGACGGATGAAGAGGTCGAGCCCCATCTTCAACCCGACCACCAGCACGATCAGCGCCAGCAGCGCCCGCAGCTCCTCGGCCCGGAAGCGCATCGAGGCCCGCGCGCCGAACTGGGCGCCCAGCACCCCGCCGGCCAGCAGCATGGTGGCCAGCACCACGTCCACAGTCTGGTTGCGGCCGGCCTGCAGCACGCTGGTCAGCGAGGTGGTGATGATGATCTGGAACAGGCTGGTGCCCACCACCACGCCGGCGGGCATCCGCAGCAGGTAGACCATCGCCGGCACCAGCACGAAGCCGCCGCCCACTCCCATGATCGCCGAGAGCACGCCCACGAACACGCCCAGCGCGATCGGCGGCAGCACGCTGATGTAGAGCCGCGAGCGCGGGAAGCGGACCTTGAACGGCAGGCCGTAGAGCCAGGGCGGCCTGCGGTCGCGCCGCGGCTTGGGCGGCTCGCCGCGCCGCCGGCGCAGGATCGAGCCCAGCGACTCCGTGAGCATCAGCCCGCCGATCACCCCTAGGAAGATCAGGTAGGAAAGCGAGACGACCAGGTCGGCCTGGCCGAGCAGCCGCAGCCAGCGGAAAATCTCCACGCCGACCACGGAGCCCACCGCCCCGCCCGCCGCCAGCACCCCGCCCATCCGGAAGTCCACGGCCCTGCGGCGGGTGTAGGAGATGACGCTGGAGGTGGAGGAGGCCGCCACGTGGTTGGCTTCGCTGGCCACCGCCACCGCGGGCGGGATGCCGAGGAAGACCAGCACCGGCGTCATCAGGAAGCCGCCGCCGATGCCGAACAGGCCGGAGATGAACCCCACCGCCGCGCCGAGCGCGATCAGCAGCGGCGCATTCACCGAGACCTCGGCGATGGGGAGGTAGATGTCCACGGCTCAGCCGCCCGGCCCGGAATCCACGCATCGCCAAGCGGCCAGGGGGGCTGACAAGGCTCAGCGCGCGTAGACGGCCAGGCGTGAGACGGTCAGGGAGTCGAGTTCGCCGGTCGGCGGAAGTCCCTGGTCACGCTGGTAGGCGGCGATGGCCATTCTGAGCGCCGGGGAGGCCACGCCGTCTGCGGGGCCGAGGACCTGATAGTAGTTGAGGCGCGAGAGCGCCTTCTGGGCGATGGCGACGGTGGTCTTGTCGCCGCCGGCGGCCAGGCTCGGCGTCGCGGCGCGGAATGAGGCCGCCGACTTCTCGGCGACCACGCGCGCCTCGGCCGACAGCTGAGCCTTCACCCGCTGGGCGCTGGCGCGGGACTCCGCGTCCCCTTGGCGGCCGGCGATCAGGTACCAACGGTAGGCCTCGGCGGCGTTCTGCGGGACCCCGATGCCCTCTTCGTACAGGCGGCCCAGATTGTACTGGCTGTCCAGCAGGCCCATCTCGGCCGCCCGCTGGAACCACTGGGCGGCGGTTGAGGTGTTCTTCGGCCCGCCGGCGCCCTCGAAATAGTAGAGCGCCAGATTGTGCATGGCCTTTCGCTCGCCGCGCTGGGCGGCGCGCTCGGTCCAGCGGCGGGCCTCGGCGAGGTCCTGCTTGAGACCCGAACGGCCGGCCTCGTAGAGCTTGGCGAGGTAGAACTGGGCGGGCGGGTGGCCGAGGTTGGCCGCCTGCTTGAGCTTCTCGAGCCCGCTGTCGTCGCCGGCGTCCAGCGCCTGGGAGGCCTCTGCGTAGAGGGCCGCAAGGTCCACGTCCGACGGGGCGGACGGGCTGGCTTCCGTCAGCTTCTTGGGCTGCAGGGCCACCGCGGCCAGCGGCGCGGCCTTGGCGCCGGGCTGCGCGGTGGCGTCCTGGGCGGCGATCTGGGCCTGGTCGGCCCCCTTCTGGATCTCGCCCGACTGCAGCACCAGGCCGCTGATCGAAAGGCCCGCGGCGGCGACGCCGCCGGCGACCAGGACGGCGGTCGGCAGGGTCCCGCCTGCGCGGCGCTTCTTGGCGACGGTGAAGCCTGAGAACAACCCGGGGCCCTCCTCCTTCTCCTTGGCCTTGCCGGCCTTGGGATGGGCGGCCGAGGCGCGGGCGGCGGCGCGGGCCTGCTCGATGAGTTCGCGGGCGGTCAGCCGCTCCAGCGGCGGGGCGGGCTCGGCCTTAGGCTCGAAGAGGTCGTCGGCCTCGGCGGCGTCAGCCTCGGCCTCGCTGCGGGCCGGCGCGTCCGCCTCGGCGGCGGGCTCGGCCTCGAACTGCGAGACGGGCAGCGGCTCGGAGATCGCGTCGTGGTCGTCGTCGAAGCCGTCGTTCAGCCGGCGCGCATCGGGACGCGGCCACATGGGTCCATCGGCGGCGGGCGCTTCGAAGGGATCGTCCAATTCAGCCGCCGGCGAGGCTTCGGCGGCGGGCTCCGCGTCGAAGGCGGCCGCCGGCTCGAGCGCCGGGGGCTTCAACAGTTCGGCGTCCTCGTCCGCCGGCTCGGCGTCCAGCGCCGAGAGCACCTCGGCCAGCGGATCGGCCTCGGCGCGCGCATCGTCGGCCAGGGCGGCCGGGGCAAGTCCGTCGGACGCGGCGCGGGCGGCGGGCGCGAAGCCGTCCGCCGCCTCGAAGTCGGTCTCGTCGAAGGTCGGCTCCGGCGGGGCGCCCGGGAAGGCGGCGCCGAACAGGCTGCGGGCGGCGGCGAAGGGCGCCGGCGTGGGCGTTGTGGCGAGGGGCAGCGGCTCGTCCAGGGACTCCGGCGGCGGCAGCTGCGCCTCGGGGATCGACGGCGGGAGCGGCGGGGCGGCTTTGGCCTGCTCGGCCTGGCGCTGCTGGGCCTGCGCCAGCCGCTGGTCGATCTTCTCGCGGGCCTCTTCCAGCAGGCGCGCGGTGCGCTCCTCGCTGGCGCGGATCCGCTCCGACAGCTCCTCGGAGACCCTGTCGGTGCGCTGGCCGATCCGCTCGGAGACCGTGGTCAGCTTCTCGCCGACGTCGTCGATCGCCTGGGCGCTGCGGCGCTCGGCGTTGGAGATCCGCTCTGTCAGCCGCTCCGAGATGCGGGTGATCTCGGCCGACAGCTTGGACAAGGCCTCGGCCTGGCCGTCGCCGATTCGGGCCAGCTCGGCGCTGACCGCGGCGGCGCCGGCCTCGGCGGCCTGCACCCGCTGGGTCAGGGTCCCGGCGACGCCCGCCAGGTCCTCGCCCATCTTCTGGATGGCCTGGGCCGAGCGCTGCTCGGCCGCCTGCACGTGCTCGGCCATCTCGCCGAGCTTGCGCTCCATGCGGTCGAAGCGGTCCTCGGCCGAGGCGGCGAGCTGGCTGGCGATCTCCCCCCTCGCCTCGTCAAGGCGCTTGCCGAGGGTGGCGGCCAGTTCCTCCAGCCGCTGATCGATCGCGCCGCCGGACTCCACGGCCCGCAGGCGGCCGTCCAGCGCGGCGAAGGAGTCCCGCAGGCTCTCGACGGCCTGGGCGGTGCGGCCCTCGGCGTCGGCGAGACGCTCGGCCAGCTTGCCGAAGCTGTCCTCGACGACGGCGGTGGAGGCGACCTCGCCGCCCTCCAGGCGCTGGATGCGGGCCTCGACGGCCGTCAGCAGGTCCTTGGCGCGGTCGTCCTTCTGGTCCAGGCGGCCGGCGACCTTGGAGAGGGCGGATTCCAGGGCCCGAAGGGCTTCGGCCGAGCGAGGGCCGGCGGCCTCCTGCTCGACACGGCGGACCCGGTCGAGGACCTTGGCGTGGTCGGCGCGGATCTCGTCGACGGCGCCCTCCACCCGGGCGACCACCGAGGCCTGCTGGCGCTCGGCGGCTTCCAGGCGGGCCAAGGCCGCGCGAACGGACTGCTCGACGCCGCTGACGGCCAGGCCCGTGCGGGTCTCGGAGGATTCGATGTGGTCCGTCAGCCGGTCGAGCGCCAGCGCGACGCGGGCGATCTCTTCACGCGAGTGGGGCGCAGGCTCGTAGCGGGCGGCGGGCGGCGGGGCGTCGAAGGCGGGGCGCTGCGGGCGGGCCGGCGGTCGGTCGCCGAACAGCGCCTTGGTGACGGCGTCTTCCGGGTCGTCCTCGAGGATCATCCGGTTCAGCCACTCGCCAAGCGTCATTCCTGACCGGCGGGCCAGGTCCTTGGCGACCTCGCGGGCTTTCGGATCGATTCCCTTCACGCTCCAGGGCGCCCCCGCCGTCATTTCGAATCGTCTCCAACCCCACGTTGGACGCTAGCCACCGATTCCTGGGGTGTAAACGCGACCAAGACGCAACATCTTGCGTCTGACACGATCACCTGTGGATGACGACGGAGCGGTGAGCGGAGCCCACGCCACCCTCCCCCGACATGGTCAATGAAGGGTTAACCCCACGATCGCGCCGCGGCTTGGAACGCGGGCCGGGGTGCGCTACGGGGCCGCATGGGGATCGAGATCACCGCCGTGCTGTTCGCCGCCGCCGCCGTCCTTGCGGTGTTCAGCGGCTGGCGCGGCGCGCGCAAGCCCAACTTCCTGAAGGGGCCGCGGCTGATCCCCTGGCGCGCGATCATGCTGACGAGCACGGCCATGGCCGTGCTGCTGCTGGTCCACCTGGTGAACCTGCTCGGGGTGCCGACCGGCCGTTAGCGGCTACTGCCCGCCGGCGAGCGGGTTGGGGGCGGTCATTGCGGAGCGGCCGTGCAGACGCTCGCGCTCCTGCCGCAGGCGAGTGTTCTCCGCCGAAAGGTCGGTGAGGTCGGACTGCAGCTGCGCCACCCGCTCACGCAGGTAGGCGTTCTCGCGGCGCATGGCGTCTTCCTCGAGCGGGGTCATGGTGCGAGCAGCACGCCTGCGAGGACGATCAGGGCGAGCGTCAGCCCGGCCCAGAGCGGCACGTTGCGAGGCGAGAGGAACGGGGTCTTCTGAAGTTCTTGCATCAAGGATCTCCTGCCGCTCTCGCACGGCCGCGAGTTCATAGATGGGAAGCAGAGCGCAGGCCCGCCAGAACCAATTGCTCAGGCCTCAAAGAAAAACAAAAATAGTGGACTACAGGACAGTTTGAGCGCGATAATCGAATTCGCTGACGACGGGTGACGAGAACGCGACCCGTTGGCGCACATTGGGCCGAATGTTCGACAGAGTTCGCCCGTTTAACTCAAGGAATACAGATCATGGCTAAGGGCCAAAAGCGATCCAACAAGGAAGTCCGCAAGCCCAAGCAGCCGGCCCCCAAGGCCGCGCCCGCCGCGCAGACCTTCTTCAACCCGGCCCACAAGAAGGCCTAGGCCGGAAGGCCGTATCGATGTCTGCGGATCTCACCGAGGGCCAGCTGCACGCCCTGCGCAACCTGGCGCGCAAGCACACCGGCGAAGACGTGCCGTTCGTCAACATCTCCGACGCCCGGCAGCTGACCGAGCTCGGCCTGGCGGCGCGCGGCCGCGAGGGCTGGTCGATCACGCCCGAGGGCACGGCCCTGCTGGCCTCCCTCTCCGGCCCGCCGGTCTGGATGACGCCCTAGCCGCGCTCAGCGCGCCGCGACCC
Source organism: Phenylobacterium sp. (assembly GCF_036263695.1). GTDB lineage: Bacteria > Pseudomonadota > Alphaproteobacteria > Caulobacterales > Caulobacteraceae > Phenylobacterium. The sequence continues at coordinate 6,358 of NZ_DATAGM010000129.1, read as the reverse complement.
CCGGCCGGTTGAGATAGATCGGATTGCCGAGCAGCCAGAGCCTCCCGTCGGGGCCGCGCACTTCGGCGCGCAACCAGCCGGCTCCGCCGTCGCTGGTCCAGGTCAGCCGCCGCGTCTCGTCGGCGCTCAACGTTCCGCCCGCCTCGCCTCCAACCTTGCCCGCCGCCGGGCCGGCGAGCACCAGCCTGCCGCCGGCGGCGCCCTTCACCGCAATCTCGATCGCGACGGCCGTCCCGGCCGGCGCATGCAGATCGCCGCCCATCGCAACGGCCTGACCGCCCGCCGTGGCCGTCACGTCGATATGGCGGTCCTTCGTTCCCGCCACGTCGATGAACACCCGGCCTGAGCGCAGCCCCGCCAGGATCGCGGGCTGCGACAGGTTCTCGGCCCAGACCACCGTCGTTGGCGCCCCGACGGCCGAGGCCTGGTCGGCGGCCTTGGCGGCGTCGTGATTGTCCGAGCCGCCGAGGGCGGTGATCCGCCGGCCTTCCGCCAGCCGCGCCTCCCAAAAGGGCACGCCCGACAAGAGCGCGTCGGAGCCGCCGGTCTGGGCGAGGCTCCCCCCGTTCACCACCTCCACCCCCTGTATCCGCGCATAGTCGGTCTTGGCCGTCCAACCGCAGCCCATGCAAACCTCGCCCGACGGCATGCCCGGATGATTGATCGATACGACGGCGCCCGCACGTTCGGCCTGGTCCAGGATGGCGTCGAGGGTGGGCGCGCGCGGGCCGCCGAGCTGGAAGTCGAGCGGCTCCACCGAACCGAACACGTTGGCGTGGCCAAAGAAGGTGGTGATCTCGCGCCCAGGGATCAGCAGCAGGTCGGAAAAGTGCGGCTGCAGCTCGGCCAGCGCCTGGTGGTGCGATGTGGCGTTGTGCTCGGTGACGGCGACGAAATCGAGTCCCCGCGCCGCGGCCGCCTCCAAGGTCAGGTGCAGGGGGCAGGGCCCACGCCCACCGGCGCGGTTCGCGCACGACCCGTCGGAGTGGCCGGTATGCAGGTGCAGATCGCCGCGCCACCAGCCGGGGCCCGCCTTCAACGGCGCCTCGGCGAAGCCCTGGAAGTCCCCTGCCCGGCCGAAGGTGATCTTCGCCACATAGTCGGCGCGGGCGTCCTTGCGCAGGTTCGGGACGCCCAGGATCAGCTTCCACTCGCCCGGGATGAGAGGCCCCGGAAGGTACGACGGGGTCGCGAAGGTCTCGGCCACGGTGAAGCGGGCCTTGTTCCCGCCGCTCCAGCCCCGGAACCGCTGCGGATCGCGCAGGCCAAGGTCGATGACCGAGCGCTGCTCGCGCCCGGTGTACTCGAACTCAACCGTCAGCCGCGTGACGCTGCGCGGGACCCGGAACGGGACCTCGCGATAGGTCTGGTGGTCGGCCCCCGTCATCGTCCCGCGCAAGGTGAGGTCCGGCTCGGCGCGCGCCACGCCGGCGCCCAGCAGCGCAGCGGCCAGGATCGCGGCGAGGAACGCCCTGGCCGCCGAGCTCAGCATCAGAACCGGTAAAGCAGCGCGGCGCGGAAGGTGCGTCCGAGCTCGGGCCTGGCGAGGTAGTAGCGGGCCCCGGCCTCCCCGGAGATGAACTGGCCGGCCCGCGGGTTGCCTTCGGTCAGGCCGATCTCGTTCGTCAGGTTGGTCCCGTAGCCGTAGAGCGTCAGCTGGTCGTTGATCTGATAGCGCACGTGGGCGTTCACCAGGTGGTAGGCGGGGATGATCAGGCTGTTGGCCAGGTCAGAGTAGCGCTTGCCGTAATACTGCAATTCGAGCTCGGCGCGCAGTCGCCCGTCCAGCAGATTGAGCCCCGGGGTGAAGCGGCCGGTGACCCTTGGCGTGCGGATCTGCAGGTTGCCGGAGAAGTCCCGCGGCCGCAGGCAGTCGGCGCCGGAGGTGGGGACGTCCGTCGGCGCCGGGCAGGCGCCCGAAACCTTGGCCACCCGCTCGTTGAAGATGAAGTCGCCCAGCCGCGGCTCCTGAATGGTCGCGTTGAAGGCCAGGTCGAACCACTCCACCGGCCGCGCCAGCCCCTCGAGCTCCAGGCCCCAGGCGTCGGTGGAGGCGAACTCGGTCCGGCTCACGAACGAATTGGTCGCCTGGTCGAAACGGGTCTCGGTGAAGCCCTGGCTGTCGAAGCCCGAGTAGAAGGCCACCGCGTAGAAGCGGTAGCTCGGCTGCTCGATCTTGAGCCCCGCCTCGGCCAGGTTGAACTTCTGGGTGCGCGGATCGGTGCGCGTTGGATTGGTCAGGAAGTCGCCGAGCGAGGGCAGCCGGAAGGCGCGCGTGTAACGGGCGAAGACACCGATGTCCGGCTGGACCTGGTAGTTGACCGCGATGGTCCCGGCCATGCCGTCGAAGTCCCGGTCCAGCGGGTCGAAGATCCCGTTCCCGCTGATCGCCTGATCGTCGGCGAGGGTCGGCGACTGGTTTAGGTTTACTGTGGCGCTGCGCTCGTTGCGGCCGGAGAGCTCGATGCGCTCCCAGCGGGCCCCGAGGTCGACCCTCAGCTTGTCGGTGATCCGCCACTCGTCAGAGGCGTAGAGGGCCCAGGTCGTGGACTCGCCCTCCGCGTGGTTGAACTGGGTGCCGTAGCGCGAGAAGCCGTTCTCGGTGAAGCGGGCGACCACCTGGCCGGCGGCGTTCAGGCCGACCAGCTCCAGGGGCCTGGCGTTTTCCCGCACGTCGATCAGCAGGGCCGAGCCCTCCTGGCGGAAGGTCTCGTCGGCCCTCGCGAAGTAGACGCCCAGCGCCACGTCGTGGGACTGGCCGCCCAGATCGAACCGCCGCTGGAGGCGCAGGTCGTTGATCCATTCGTCGAGGGCAATGTCCTGCTGGCGCACGAAGGCGTCCATCACCAGCCCCGTGCCGTTCTGGCCGGCGATGTCGAAGGGCTGACCGTCCAAGTAGGTGAGGCGGCCGGCGACCACGCCGAGGGCGGACGCACGGGCCAGATCCTGGTTGATGCGCGAAGCGGCGCTGATCGGCGTGTTGGGGAACAGGCCGGCGCGCGTGAGGTCGGCGGTCTTGTAGCGGAACTTCTCCAACACCTGCCACCCGCCGCCGATGTCGAACCGGGAGTCGACCGTGTACTGGGTCAGCTTCACGTCCGAGCCGCGGGTCAGGTTGAAGCCGAACGGGCCACGGTTGGTGCGGAAGGTCAGCCGGCCCGTCTCCGGGCCGGCCAGCGTGCCGTAGTTCGGGTCGAAGCCGGGGATACCCGCAGTGTCGCCTTCCGAGTCGAAGGTCAGCGGAATGGGCAGGTAGAAGATGGTGTTGTCGTCGACGTGCTTGACGTTGAAGTCGACGGAGCCGCCGGTGAAGTCGCGCCCGACCGAGAAGCGGATCTGGCCGCCTTGGTCGGCGGTGAAGCCGGGGTCCCGGACCCCATCGCTCTTGCGGTAGAAGCCGCCCAGGCCCATGCGGAACCCGGCCACAGGGCCGCCGATCCAGAAGTCGCCGCGGGCGTAGCCGTAGTCGCCGATCTCGCCCTTGATCAGGCCACCGAACTCGTCGCCGCCCTTGCGGCTGATGAGGTTGACGACCCCGGCCGGCGCATAGGAGGCGAACACGGACGAAGGGCCGCCGCGCACCACCTCCACCCGCTCCACTGTCTCGTCGAAGCGGCCGGAGAAGTCGGTGTTGAGGAAGCCCAGGCCGCCGTCGTGCTGGATCGGAAGGCCGTCCTCGTGCAGGGCGATGGCCGCATAGCCCTCGATCGGGATGCCGCGGGCTCGGATGTTGGCTCCGCCGACGCCACCGGAGGCCTCCACCCAGAAGCCCGGCACGTTCTTCAGCACCTCGGCGATGCTCGGCGGCGACTGCAGGCGCAGGGTCTCTTCCGAGACGGCGGTGATGGCGTAGCTCGCCTCCACCCGGCGCTGTTCGGCCGTGCCGGCTCGAGCCGTGACGACCAGTTCCTCGACCGCAGTTCCATCGTCCTGGGCCGCCGCGCCATGGGCGACCGCGAGCGCGCACGCCGCGGCGGCGGCGAAGAGCAGATGCTTCATAGATCCCGTCCCCTCAAAGGTGCGCGGGAGCTAGCTGTGCTGTGTCTCGGATCGGCGACAGCGGGATGTCAGATCCGTGTCGCCCAACCCCTGCGGCGGCGGCGCCACAGTGCAGAGACCGCTCTGCACAACCTCAGCGGAGTCAGGCGAAGAACGCGGCCTCGAGCGGCCGCTCGCCGAGGGTTGCGAGACCATCACCAGGTGGCGGGATGCAGGACCACGATCTCGCGGGCGGTCAATTCCGACCACTTTGTAGGTGTCCGGAGCCGCGTCCGCCGCCCCTCAAACAGCCGTTCGGAAGCCTTGTCCTGCGACCGCCGGGCGCTATGGTGCGCGCGACTGGAAACCGGCAGGCAGGAGACCTTGATGGCCGACTTCGGCGGTGCAGACCTCGAGGCGTTCCGCGGCGAGGTGAAGGCCTGGCTGGAGGCGAACTATCCGCCTGAGCTGAAGGAGGCCCGGCCGAAGACCGACCCGGAGGCGATCTGGGGCGGCCGCAAGTTCGCCGGCCGCGAGGATCCGCACATCGTCTGGATGCGCCGCGTCGCCGAGAAGGGCTGGACGGCGCCGACGTGGCCGAAGGAATACGGCGGCGGCGGCCTGACCCCCGCTCAGGCCCGGGTGCTCGAGCAGGAACTTCAGCGCGGCGGCTACCGGCAGCCGCTGGCCTCCTTCGGCGTGTGGATGCTCGGCCCCGTTCTGCTCGAGTACGGCAACGAGGAGCAGAAGAAGGCGCATCTTCCCAGGATCGTCCGGGGCGAGATCCGCTGGTGCCAGGGCTACTCGGAGCCGGGCGCCGGCTCAGACCTCGCCTCCCTGCAGACCCGCTGCGAGGACAAGGGCGACCACTGGTTGATCAATGGCCAGAAGATCTGGACCAGCTACGCCGACAAAGCCGACTGGTGCTTCTGCCTGGTGCGCACCGACACCTCGAAGAAGCACGAGGGCATCTCCTTCGTGCTCATCGACATGTCCTCGCCGGGCGTCGAGACCCGGCCGATCCAGCTGATCAGCGGCGAGAGCCCGTTCTGCGAGACCTTCTTCACGGATGTGAAGGTCCCGAAGGAGAACATGGTCGGCAAGCTAAACGGCGGCTGGGAGATCGCCAAGCGGCTGCTGCAGTACGAACGCCAGAACATCTCCGGCGGCTTCGGCGGCGGCGGGGGCGCGGGCGGCGCGGCCGGGGACCTGGGCCAGATCGCCAAGGCCTACGTTGGGACGGACGAGGCGGGCCGGGTGGCCGACTGGGACCTGCGCCGGCGGATCACCGAGAACAAGATGAACTTCCAGGCGCTGCAGATGACCATCGCCCGCAGCGCGGCCGAGAGCCGGGCCGGCGGCGGCCCGTCCGCGGCCACGTCCATCATCAAATACGCCGCGGCCTCCTTCGCCCAGGAGCGCAGCGAGCTGATGATCGAGGCGATCGGCGCTCAGGGCTTGGGCTGGGAGGGCGAGGCCTTCAAGGGCCAGGAGCTGACCGCCACCCGCGGCTGGCTGCGCTCGAAGGGCAATTCGATCGAGGGCGGCACTTCGGAAGTGAATATCAACGTGGTGGCCAAGCGGGTCCTCGGCCTGCCTGACCCGATTAAGTCATAGGGAAACAGTCCATGGCCGATTTTGGCGGTACCGACCTCGAGGCGTTCCGGCAGGAAGCCCGCACCTGGCTCGAAGCGAACTTCCCGCAGGAGCTGCGCAGCGATCCGCGCCGGCAGATGCAGGCGCAGATGTCGACCGAGTTCGACCCGGCCTGGGATGCCTGGCGCAAGGCCATGGGCGACAAGGGCTGGGGCACGCCCACCTGGCCGAAGGAATACGGCGGCGGCGGCCTGTCGCGCGGCGAGGCTCGCGTGCTGGCCGAAGAGATGGCCAACATTGGCGCCCGCAATCCGATCGGCGGCATGGGCGTGATGATGTTCGGCCCGACCCTGATCGAGTACGGGACCGAGGCGCTGAAGCGCCAGCACCTGCCGGGCATCATCAAGGGCGAGGTCCGCTGGTGCCAGGGCTACTCCGAGCCGGGCTCGGGCTCGGACCTGGCCTCGCTGCAGACCCGCGCCGAGGACAAGGGCGACCACTACCTGGTCAACGGCCAGAAGATCTGGACCAGCGGCGCCAACCTCGCCGACTGGTGCTTCTGCCTGGTCCGCACCGACCCGAGCAAAAAGCACGAAGGGATCTCCTTCCTGCTGATCGACATGAAGACGCCGGGCGTCGAGGTCCGCCCGATCCGGCTGATCAACGGCACCAGCCCGTTCTGCGAGACCTTCTTTACCGACGTGAAGGTCCCCAAGGACCAGCTGTTCGGCCCGCTGAACGGCGGCTGGACGGTGGCCAAGCGCCTGCTGCAGTTCGAGCGCGA
>NZ_DATAGM010000128.1:0-2542 GCF_036263695.1 Phenylobacterium sp. | reverse complement strand
TGTCTCTGCGCGGCGAGGCCGGCCGCCGCAACGGCCCGGTGGTGGTCGCCTTCCTCGGCCTGCCGGTCAGCCACAAGGGCTGGCCCGCCTACCGCGACCTGGCCGCGAAGCTTCGGGGCGACGAGCGCTACGAGTTCTACCAGCTGGGCGATGCGCCCGACCCCTCGGCGCCGGTGGAGTTCCGCCGCGTCGCCATCGCGCCCGACCACCTGGACGCCATGCGCAAGGCGGTCGAGCAGCTGCAGGTCGACCTGGTGGTGATCTGGTCGATCTGTCCGGAGACCTTCTGCCTGACCGCCTTCGAGGCGCAGGCCGGCGGCGCGGGGCTGGTGGCTTTTGCGGACAGCGGCAACGCGGCGGCGGTGGCGGCGGCTGCCGATGGCGGCGTGGTGCTGGGCTCGGAGGCCGAGCTCGTGGACTTCTTCGCCTCCGGCCGGGCGGCCGAAATCGCCGAGGGACGGCGCCGGACCGTTCACGACCTGGTGCTCAGTCGCATGAGCGCCGACCTGACGGGCGGGGCCGGGACCGGGCGGCGGCGTCGCGACGCCGGCGCCCGTTGACCGTCATATTGGCCCCGTGTAGCGACGGCCGATCCTCGCGGCCCCGACACTGGCCGGCGAAGGCCATCCTGCGCCGCACGGGGGCGGCCCCAATGAAGCCCAACACGACCCGATGAGCGATCTTCCGGTGAGGGTGCTGTCCCGCGCCGACGCCGGCGCGCGCCCGGAGGACGCGGCCTCGCCGGTGGCGACCGCGCCGCTGTTCGACCGCCCGATCCGCTCGAGCGTCTCGGCCCCGGCGCTCGCCAACCCCGCCAACCGCGTGCGCATCCAGTTTCCCAGGGCCGGCGCCCGCTTCGCCCTGCATTCGCTGGTGCTGCGGGGCGAGGACGGGGCGGACCTCTACCGCTGGGCCGGGGCCGGCGACCTGTTCCGCCAGGCGCGCGACGTGCGCACCGAACGCTGCGGGCAGGCTGTGGTCGTCGAGTGCCTCAGCGACCAGACCGAGCTGGAGATCGAGCTCGACCCGCGGCTCTCCTCCCGCGCCGTCACCGCCTTCCTCACATTGTCCGCCGCTCAGGCCGGCGCCGAGCCCCCGCCGCCGCTGCGTGAGGGCCAGGCGGACCTCGCCGCGGTGCGTGGCGAGCTGGGCGAGATCGCCGAGAGTCTGCGAGTCATCCGGGACGACGTCGCCACCGGGCAGAGTCAGCTGACCGCCCACCGCCAGTGGCTGGAGCGGCAGTTCGAGATCGAACGCCGTCGCAGCGAGATGCAGGCCGCCATGGCCGAAGTGCAGTACCGGGCGCTGACCAAGCGGATCGGCGACTACGAGGAGGCCCAGCGGCAGCTGGAGGCGGCGCGCCAACAGCTGGAGGACATCCAGAAGTCGGCCTCCTGGAGGCTCACGCGTCCGCTTCGTGGCGTCGTCCGCGTGGCGCGCGGTGACATCCCGGCGGGCCAAGCCGCCAGGCGGGTCTTCCTCGCGCTATTGCGACGCGCCCCGCTGCCGCCGGAGGTCAAGGCGAGGCTTCGCGAGCGTTTCACGCCAGGAGCAGCTCCCGCCCCGCGCCCGCTCGACGCCGACGAGGGGCTCGGCGAGGAAGGCCCGGCCGGTCCGGTCGCCTTTCCGCTCCCAGGACGGATCCTCACCCTGCCGGAAGTCGCCGGGGAGGCGCCCGAGCCGCTGAACCTGACCGTCTCGGTGGTCATCCCCACCCTCAACGCCGGCGATGAGTTCTATTGGCTGCTACGCAAGCTGAAGTCCCAGAAGGGGCTGCGGGGCGTGGAGATCGTCGTCGTCGACTCCGGCTCCACCGACGGCACCGACACCATGGCCGAGGAGTTCGGGGCCACGGTGGTGCGGATCCCGAACAGCGAGTTCTCGCACAGCCACGCCCGCAACCTCGGGGCGGACGCCGCGACGGGCGACCTCTTCCTGTTCATGGTCCAGGACGCCTATCCGGTCGGCGACTGGTGGCTGCATTCGCTGGCCAAGGCGCTGGTCCATCCGCGCAACGAGGCCGAGCGACTGGCGGCGGTGTCCTGCGCCGAGTTCCCGCGCAAGGACTCCGAGCTGCTCTACAACGCGGCCATCGACACCCACTACCGGTTCCTCGGCTGCTGGGACAAAGACCGCATCGGGACCTTCTCGGGCGCCGACCACGAGTCGCTGCGCGCGCAGGGGCAGGTGAGCGATGTCGCCTGCATGATGAGCCGCGAGATCTTCCAGGCGTACCGCTACCAGGGCCGCTACGCCGAGGACCTGATCCTGGGCGTGCGGCTGATCAAGGACGGCCGGCGGACCGGAATGCTGTCGTCGGTGAAGGTGGTGCACTCGCACAACCGCAAAACCGGCTACTACCTGCGACGGGTGTTCGTGGACGTGGTCTTCCTGACCGAGGTGTTCCCGGACTTTGCGACGCCCCAGGCGCGCTCCTTCTCCGGCGCGCTCCTGGCCGCCGACCGACTGAAACAGATCGTCGATCCCTGGCGGCCGGGCCTCGGCGGCTCGGCGGCCGCGGGCCTGCGCGCGCTCGCCAACA
>NZ_DATAGM010000127.1:0-8110 GCF_036263695.1 Phenylobacterium sp. | reverse complement strand
CCACCAGCGGCCCGCGCGGCACGCCGGCCCGGACGACCTCGTCGCCGTTCAGTGGGAAGGACGGCGCCGACCAGCCTTCGCCCAGCGCGATCAGCCCCCGCCACTGCGGGGCGGTCGCGGTGCTCGAAGCCGTCGCCCAGGCGAGCTTGACCCGGTCGCGGAACGTCTGGTGGCCCAGGGCATAGACGGTGCGCCGGGTCTCCCGCGCGCTCATCCAGCTCTTGATCGGCGGCTGCTCGCCCAACGCGGCGGCGATCCGGTCGCGATGCTCGTTGGACAGCCGCAGGCGCTCGGCCAGCGCCGGCGCGATGGCCCGATCGTTCGGCATCATGGCCGCGAGCCGCAAAACCGCGTCGGTCTCGAACAGCTGCTCGCTCTCGATCTCCACCAGTCCCTCGAAGCGGCCGATGGCCGCCGCCTCGGGCAGGGCGACGCCCAGCACGCCGGTCTGGGCCATCAGCCGAACGGCCAGACGCGGATCGTCCGCCGCCAGCAGCTTCAACAGCTCGGCGGAGATGCGCTCGGCGGCCAGGTTGGAGATGGCGCCCTTGTGCTCGGCGCAGGCCGCAAGGGCGGCGGCGCCCGGCTCGCCGCGGCCGAACCAGGCGAAGAAGCGGAAGAACCGCAGGATGCGCAGGTGGTCCTCGAGGATCCGCTGGACCGGCTCGCCCATGAAGACGATGCGTCCGGCCCGCGCGTCCTCGACGCCCCGGCCGGAGGAGTCGAACACCTCCCCGTCGCGCTTGGCGTACAGGGCGTTGAGGGTGAAGTCGCGACGCTGGGCGTCCTCCATCCAGTCCTTCGTGAAGGCCACCACCGCGCGGCGGCCGTCGGTGGAGACGTCCCGGCGAAGGGTCGTGATCTCGAACGGCTTGCCGCCGCAGACAGCGGTGACCGTGCCGTGCTCGATCCCCGTGGGGACGGCCCGGATCCCGGCGGCCTTCAGGGCCTGGGTGACCTCGTCAGGCGTCAGCGGCGTGGCGATGTCGATGTCGCTCACCGGCCGGCCCAGAACCGCGTCCCGCACGCAGCCCCCGACGAAACGGGCGCAGTCGGGGCCGCCCTTGTCCTCCAGGGCGTCCAGCACCGCCACGGTCTCCTTAGCGGTCATCCAGGGGGCGGGGCCGATGCCTGCGCTCATGGGGTCTTCTGCTCGTAATGGCCCGGGACCACGCGCCCGTCGTCCAGCGCCTCGGCGGGTACATAGCGGCCGCCGTCCCCGTCGTCATGGAACAAGGGCAGGATCAGCATCGAAAGCGCGAACATCACCGCCGCGGCGGCCACCAGCCACGCCCACGGCGTCTCGCCCATGTCGCGGCCGTTGCGCCTGGCCCACTCGCGCCAGACGAACCAGACGACGAACGGGGTGGCGACCAGCACCGCCCGAATGAGGAAGATCCTAAGCAAGCGCGGCCCCGTAGAGCCGGTCGTAGAGGGCCCGCAGCATCCCGGCCGTCGCCCCCCAGATGTACTGGTCCTCGTGGGTCATGGCGTAGAACCGCCGCTTGTCGCCGGTCGGCAGCTCGCGTTCGTGCTCCTCGTAGTTGGACGGATCCATCAGGAAGCCGAAGGGCGTCTCGAAGACGTGCGCCACCTCGTCGGGGTTGGGCTCGAGGCTGAAGCCGTCGTTGATGAAGCCCACGACCGGTGTGACGAGATAGCCGGTGCCGGTGCGGTAGGGCGTCGAGAGGCCCGCCAGTTCGACAAAGTCGGGGTCGAGGCCCACCTCCTCCTGAGCCTCCCGAAGGGCCGCCTGCCAGACGGTCTCGCCTGGGTCGAGCCGGCCGCCGGGGAAGGCGACCTGGCCGGTGTGGCGGCGCAGGGTGTCGCTGCGGCGGGTGAGCAGCACCGAGAACCCGGTCTCGCGCTCGATCAGGCCGACCAGCACCGCGGCCGGCGTCAACTCCACGGTCGGGTCGGACGGCAGGTGCTCCAGGCCGTGGTCGCCCATCACCACGCCGCTCGCCGGCAGCCGGTCCTCCAGCGGGTCGAGGCGGCGCGCGATCCAGGCCCGCAGTTCGGCGGGCGACGCGCCAGGACTCACGGCTGAGCCGCTCCGATGTCGAACCGCACACCGTTGGAGGTCACGGCGTAGCGTTCGCCCTCCGGCTCGGCCATCTCCACCAGCTCGTAGAACACCGGCCGGTTGATCAGCGCCTCCAGGCCGCGGCGGACGTGGACGTAGGGGCGCGGCTCGCCCGTCCGCGGGTCGACCTCGACGCGGATCGGGTTCTCCGGGCCGGCCTCGACCTCGTCGCCGACGTTGGTGGTGAACCGCAGCGCCTCGCCCGCCCGCTCCACGGCGACCGCGATGAAGGGCGCGTCCTCCACCGTGATCTTCATCTTCTCGACCGGCGTCACCAGCCAGTAGCCGTCCGGGTCCTTGCGGATAACCGTCGAAAACAGGCGCACCAGCGCCTCGCGGCTGATGATCGCGCCCTCGTGCACCCATGCGCCGTCGCGGCGGATCACGATGTCGATCTCACCCGAGTGGGGCGGGTTCCACAAGTGGACGGGCGGCAGGCCGCGCTTCTTCGGCGCGGCGTCTTGCGCCGCCTGCGCGGCCGCAATCACGCCTTCCAGGCCGGGACGAGCTTCAGCTTCCGCCATGGCTCCATAGGTAGGCCGCCGGGGCGCTGGCCTCAAGCGGGCTGAACAGAGCCCTCGAGAGGCGGCGCATCGAGATCGAGCATCTTGGCCAGCACCCGGCGCCGGTCCACCGGCCCGGGCAGCTCGATCCGCGCCCCCGCGGCGGCCGAGAACTCGACCCGGGCGTAGTAGGGCTCGTCGCCGACCAGCACCACCGCCGCATAGCCCGCCCGCCGCGCCGCCTCGCAGGCGTGCTCCAGCAGCGTGATGCCGTAGCCGGAGCCCCTAAGCTCAGTCTCCACTGCAAGCGGGCCCAGGAACGCCACGGGCGTGTCGCCCACCCGCACGCGCCACTGGCGCACGACCCCGACCAGACGCTGGTCGATGAAGGCGCAGAAGGAGAGCTCCGGCAGGTAGGTCGCGAACTCGCGCACCCGCTCGGAGACCTTGACGTGGCGGCCCGGCCCGAAAGCCCGGTCGATCAGGGCGTCGGCGGCGGGGTGGTCCTGCGGGCGTTCCGGCAGGATGGCGAGCTTGGTTTTCGGCTGGGCGGTCATCGGCGAAGGGCGGGGAACAGGAATGCGAGCGGGCCCGCCGCCCTGCTCAATGCGCGCGGCGACGGACGGTTCTTTGCGGCGCCGGCATGCGCCGGGCGGTGCGGCCTCGTCGCAGCATCTGCGGCCCCTTCCCCGTCGAGGCTGAGCGCAATAGGGGCGGGGCGGCCCCCCGTCAACGCCGCCGTTGCGGGCCGGCCCGGCGCAGGCCAAGTTGCCCGCCCTCATGTCCGACGCCGCCCCCGATGTCGTCCCCTCCGCCCGCGCCCTGCTGCGGGAACGCGACTACCTGTTGTTCTGGGGCTCGCGGTGGACCGGCGGCCTGGCCGCGCAGATCCAAAGCGTGGCCATCGGCTGGCAAATTTACGAGCTCGCCCGCCGCACCATGAGCGTAGCGGAGGCGGCCTTCGTGGTCGGCATGGTGGGCCTCGTCTCGTTCATCCCGGTGTTCCTGTTGACCCTGCCGGCCGGGGAGACGGTCGACCGCTACGATCGCCGCCGGATCCTGCTGCTCTGCTACGCCTGGGAGCTGGTGACCGTCGGCATCCTCGTGTGGGCGACGGCGACCGGGACGGCGTCAGTCACAATGCTGCTCTGCGTCGCGGCGGCCTTCGGCGCGGCCCGCGCCTTCATGGGGCCGACCGGCACCGCGCTGGGGCCCATGCTGGTGCCGCGCGAGCTGCTGCCGCGGGCCATCGCCTGGAACTCGCTCGCCTGGCAGACCGCCTCGATCCTGGGGCCGGCGCTCGGCGGCCTGCTGCTCGCCAGGTCCACCACGCTGGCCTATTCCACCGCGCTCTGCCTCTACGCCACGGCGGCGGTATTCATCTTCCTGCTGCGCAAGAACACCCAGCCGGTGGTGAACCCGGGCTCGCGCCTGGCTTTGGTGAAGGAGGGGCTGGTCTACGTCTGGAAGCAGAAGATCGTGCTGGGCGCGATCTCCCTGGACCTGTTCGCCGTGCTGCTCGGCGGCGCGACCGCCCTCTTGCCGGTATTCGCCCGCGACGTGCTGCACGTTGGCGAGGAGGGCTTCGGCCTCCTGCGCTCCGGCCCCGCCATCGGTGCGACCCTGGTGGCCCTCGCGCTTGCGGCCAATCCGATCCGCTCGAAGGCTGGCCTGTTCATGTTCTTCGGCGTGGCGGTGTTCGGGGCCGCCACCATCGTGTTCGGCCTGTCGAAGTCGCTGTGGCTGTCGGTGACGGCGCTGGCGGTGCTCGGCGGGGCCGACATGCTCAGCGTCTATGTGCGCCAGACGCTGGTCCAGCTGGTCACCCCCGACAACATGCGCGGCCGGGTGGCGGCGGTCTCCAGCGTGTTCATCGGCGCCTCCAACGAACTCGGCGAGTTCGAGAGCGGCGTGGTGGCGAGGTTCCTGGGACCCGTAGGCGCGGCGGTGTTCGGGGGCGTGGGCGCGCTGTTCGTCACCGCCCTCTGGGCCAAACTGTTTCCCGCCTTGCGCAAGGCGGACCGCCTCGAATAACTGTCAGCCCATTCATTAGGGAGCTCTCGGACGAGAGATTTGCGATTATGGGCGCATTGGAAGGCAAGGTTGTCCTGGTTACAGGCGGCGGCAACGGCATCGGGCGCGATTGCGCGCTGATCGCTGCGCAAGAGGGCGCGAAGGTCGTGGTCAACGACCTCGGCGGCAGCCTCAAGGGTGACGACGAGGGCTCGGCGAGCGCGGCCGAGAAGGTCGCCCAGGAAATCCGCGCGGCCGGCGGCGAGGCGGTCTCCAACTCCGACAGCGTGACCAGCCTGCGGGCGGTCGAGGGGATGGTCGAGCAGGCGCGCGACACCTTCGGCGGGCTGCATGCGGTGATCAATCCGGCCGGCATCCTGCGTGACGTGATGTTCCACAAGATGAGCGAGGACGACTGGGACCGCGTCATCGACGTGCACATGCGCGGCAGCTTCAACGTCGCCCGGGCCACCATCGAGCTGTTCCGCGAGCAGAACGACGGCGCCTACATGTTCTTCACCTCGACCTCGGGCCTGTTCGGCAACATCGGCCAAGCCAACTACGGCGCGGCCAAGATGGGCATCGCCGGCCTGTCGCGGATCATCGCCATGGAAGGCGCCCGCAACAACGTGCGCTCCAACTGCCTGGCGCCGGTCGCCTGGACCCGTATGACCCAGTCGGTGCCGGTGAAGGACGAAGCCGCCGCCGCCCGCCGTCAGGTGATGGCCGAGAAGATCCGCGCCGACCAGCCGGCCCGCTTCTCGGTGGCGATGATCGCCCCGGCCGCGGCCCACGTCTCCGGCCAGATCTTCGGCGCCTCGGGTGAGACCATCACCCTCTACTCGCAGCCCCGGCCGATCGAGACGGTCACCAAGGAAGAAGGCTGGACGGTCGACACCATCCTGTCGGAAGCCGTGCCGAAGATGCAGCCGAAGTTCTTCGACCTGAACCGCGCGCCGCAGGCGGCCCCGCCGCAGAAGCAGCCGGCGTAACGGAAGACTCCCCCTCTTAGGGATCAGGAGGCGGCGGCCGACGAGGTCGCCGCCTTCTTCATTTCAGCGCTCGCCGCTTCGCAGGATGAAGGCCAGGATCTCGGCGATAGCGACGTAGAGCTCCTCGGGGATCTCGGTGTCGAGCTCGATGTGCGAGAGCGCCTCGGCGAGGGCCGGGTTCGCCTCCAGCGGCACGCCGTGCTCCTGGGCGGCGGCGATGATCTTCTCGCCCAGCCAGCCGCGGCCGACCGCCACCACCTTGGGCGCGTCCGGCTCGGTGTAGCGCAAGGCGACCGCGAGGCGGCGGGAGACGGGGCCAGTCATGTGGCCTGGTCCAAGAAACGGCCCGGCATGACCGGCGCGCGCGGCGCCGGGCCCAGCCGCACCGCCAGCTCGGTCTCGAAGCTCGCCCGCGCCAGGGCCGTAGTCAGCCGCTCGCCGTCGCGGGCCAGCCGGCGGGCGGTCTCCGGGCGCTCCGCCCAGAGCGTCACGCCGGCCTTTGCCCCGCGCAGCACCACCTGGGCCTCCACCGGGCCCATCGGCTCGATGTCGATGGCGAACCGCACCCGCCAGGCCGGCGCGGCGGCGGCGCCGGCGGCGCTTCCCTCACCTTCGGCGTCGGGCGCATCGCGGCGGATTTCGAAGCCGGCCACCGCCGGCCCCTGCGCCGTGGTCAGCGGAACCTCGAAGCTCCATCGGGCCGCGGCCGGCGCCTCGTCCGGCAGCCGCGCAGTCGGCAGCGAGGCGATCTGGTGCAGCTCCTGGCGGGCGATGGCCGCCTCGACCTGGGGCGCCAGAGCCAGGGCGATCGCCGCCGGGCTGGCGTCGGCCCGCACGCTGGGCGCGGAGGCCGGCTGAGGCGCAGGCGCGGCCCCGGCCATCGGCGGCTGGGGCCGCGGCGCGGGCAGTGCCGGAGCCTCTCGGCGGACTTGAACGGGCTCGATCTCCGGCGCCTCGGCCGTGGGCGGAAGTGGAAGCGCGGCAACGGTTCGCGGGGGACTGGCGGCGGGACCTGCTTGCGCCATTGCGAGTGGCGGCGACGCGCCCGGGGCGGGCAGTGGTCGGGACGTCTCTGCGGCCGCGGGCGTGTCGCCCGCAGCTGGCGGGGGCCGCAGCGTGGGCGGGACCGGCGCGTCGGCCCCCGGCTCAGCGGTGGGCACCGCCCCTGCTGTCATGGGCGTGGCCGTCACAGCCGCGGGCGGCGATGCGGCCGGCGCGCTAGGCGGTGCGGTCGGCGTCGCTGCTGGATTCGGCTGCGGCGTCTTTGCAGCGACAGGGGCCGGTGGCGTCGCCGGTGGCCCAGCTCCCAAAGCCGCCGGCGTAGGCGCCGTCGGCACGGGCTGCGAAACGGCTGGAGGTGTCGGCGCCGTCAGCGACGTGGCCGCCGGAGCCGTGGTCTGCACGCCCGCCGCCGGCGGCGGCGCAGGCGCCTGGCCGCTGATGGGCGCGGGAGCCGCGGGCGCAGGCGCAGGCGCCGTCGGATTTGGCGACGGGGCGGGAGCGGCCGCCGCGGGCGCAACGGGTGAGGGTTGCGGGCCGGCTGCCGGCGCGGACGCACTTTGAGGCGGTGGAGTCGGCGTGACGCCGCGAGCGGGCGGCGCCGCAGGCGGGGCGGCGGCGATGTTCGCCACCGCCGCTTGCAGGTTCACCAGGGCCGCCTTGAGGTCATTTCCGGGACGGAGCGGCGCGTCGGCGGCGTGCGGACGCGCGAGGCGGGCCTCCAGGAACAGGCCGGAGACGGCGAGAGCCTGCTTCAGGCCTCGCGGGGTCGCCAGCGCCTCCGGGCGGGCCTGCAGGCCCATCACGGCGCGGACGGCGGCACGCAGCGGCGGCGGCAGGTCGGGCTGTTCGGCCAGTTGCGCCAGGTTGGCCATCAGCGGGGCCACGCTGTCCTGGGCGAGGGCCGCGCCCTGGGCCGCCACCCCCGCCGCCTGGGCGAGCTGGGGCGGCAGCAGGATCTGCGGCATGGCGGGCGGGGTGCGGGCCGCCGCCGCCGACGCCGCTGCGAGCGGCGCAGC
The DNA here is from genome assembly GCF_036263695.1 of Phenylobacterium sp. Lineage (GTDB taxonomy): Bacteria > Pseudomonadota > Alphaproteobacteria > Caulobacterales > Caulobacteraceae > Phenylobacterium. The sequence goes on along the minus strand of NZ_DATAGM010000127.1, from coordinate 498 downwards.
ATCGGGGCGGGCGGGCGTCGGCGGGCGCAAGGCCGGGTCCGGCCGCTCGGCGCTGGGCCGGGTCAGGGCTTGTTCCTGTGACTTGCCGTCGGTGCTCGGCGAGGCGCCGCCCGCCGGCGCGACGGGCGCGACTTCCGCCAGCATGGGCGTCAGGCCGGCGGCGGCCAGCACCCGCTGGGCCTCTGGCGACAGCTGCGGGACGGGGAAGACGGTCACGACGGCGCGTCCCTCGGATCGATGTCGGCCCCGAGCCTACGCCCGCACGGTGAAGCCGCCCTTAAGCCTGGGCCAGCCGCGCCAGCGCCTCCCCCGTGAGCCGGCGGGTGATCCAGTCGTCCAGCGCCGTCGCCCCCAGCGCGTCGTAGAAGGCGATGGACGGGGCGTTCCAGTCGAGCACCGCCCACTCCAGCCTGGCCAGCCCCTCGGACACGCAGCGGCGGGCGAGGTTCGCGAGCAACGCCTTGCCGGCCCCGAGCCCCCGCGTCTGCGGCCGCACGA
>NZ_DATAGM010000126.1:0-10059 GCF_036263695.1 Phenylobacterium sp. | reverse complement strand
AGTGCTGGCGCGCAATTCAAACGGTCATTAGACGGCGCCCACCGCGCGCACAGCTCAGCCGCTCCCTCGGCCTGCTTACCGGCGCGCTCAGGGGATGAACTGATGACCGATCTGACTGCGCGCCGCCGCACCTGGCTGGCGCTTTCCGCTTCCGTCGCCACCCTCGCGCTGGCCCAACCCGCCCTGGCGCAGGACGCTCCGCCGGCTGACGATCCCGACTTCATGCTCGAGGAGATCGTCGTCACCGCCGAGAAGCGCGAGCAGGCGCTGAACGACGTTCCGGTGGCCGTCTCGGCCTACACCTCGCAGCAGCGCGATGTCGTCGGCATCACCGGCATCCAGGATTTCGTGAACTTCACGCCGGGGATGAACTACTCCGGCACGGACCGGGTCAGCCTGCGCGGCGCCGGCCGCAACACCTTCTACGTCGGCAACGACCCGGGCGTGGCCAGCTACACCGACGGCTTCTATTCGGCCTCCTCATCGGAGCTGTTCAAGTCGCCGCTGTTCATCGAGCGGACCGAGATCCTGCGGGGCCCTCAGGGCACGCTGTACGGCCGTAACGCCATCGGCGGCGCGATGAACCAGGTGTCGCGCCGTCCCGCCCAAGAGTTCGGCGGGGAAGTGCGCGTGGCGGTCGGCAATTACGAGCGCACCAAGGTCGAAGGCGTGGTCTCGATCCCGCTGGCGGACAATCTGCGCGTCAAGCTCGGCGGCTCGCAGGACTGGCAGCGCCGCGGCTTCATCGACAACATCGGCGGCGCCAACGAAGGCGCCGCGTTCAAGCGCACCTACTTCGAGGCCCAGCTGGAGGCCGAGCTCGGCGACCGGACCGAAGTCTTCGTCCGCTACAACCGCTCCAACTGGGACGACTCCATGGGGGTCGGCGACCGGCTGTCCAACCAGGTCACCCCGTACGACACCACCCGCATGTTCCAGCCGATCGGCGGGCTGGTGACCAACGCCCAGTACGGCGTCACCACGCCGAATCCGGGCGTCGCTGATCCCTACGTCCAGAACACCAACCGCGACGGCTACGGCGCCCTGCGCGGCAACCACGTGCTGATCGCCAACGTCACTTACGACCTGGGCTGGGCCGACCTGAAGTGGATCGGCGGCTTTCAGCAGTACAACTACCAGACCGGCGGCGACTACGACGCCACCAACCGCACCTCGGCGATCTTCCTGCCGGTCGCCCCGACCGTGCCGATCTTCACCGACTACACGACCGACTTCAACGAGCACAAAAGGTACTACTCGAACGAGATCAACCTGACCTCGAAGACGGACGGCCCGCTGAGCTGGATCGTCGGACTTTACCAGTATCACGAGCAGTACCGTCAGCGGATCCACCTGGCCGCCCCGCAGCAGGCGCAGCTGGCGGCGCCCTGCTTCTTTATCGGCGCTCCGCTGTTCTGCGCCCCCGCGCCGGCCAATCCGGAGCGCAACTTCGTCGACGGGAACGCCTACCTGGAATCGGACGCCTTCGCGGTGTTCGGCCAGGCGACCTATGAGTTCAATGACCAGTTCGCGCTGACCACGGGCCTGCGCTACAGCCTCGACCAGAAGACCGGGACGGAGAGCCAGCGCCTGGTGCTGTTCTCGCCGGCCGGCCCGTTCGGCCCCGCGCTGGGCGGCGCGTTCGCCTTCGACGTTTCGACCGACCTCAACCCGGCCGTCCCGGGCGTGCAGAACTCGCGCACCCTGGACAACGAGTGGGACGCGGTCACCGGGGTGATCAACCTCGACTGGACGCCGGATCCCGACACCCTGGTCTACGGCAAGTACTCGCGCGGCTATAAGTCGGGCGGCTTCCTGCTCGGCACCCTGGCTCCGCAGCCGGAGGCCGACAAGGAGACGGTGAACGCCTACGAACTGGGCCTGAAGAAGACCTTCTTCCGCCGCCTGCAGCTGAACGGCTCGGCCTTCTTCAACGACTACAAGGACCTGCAGCTGAACCTGCAGCAGCTGAACGCCGCGGGCACCGCCTCGGCCAACAACTTCGTCAACGTCGACGCCGAGGCCTACGGCCTGGAGCTCGAGGCGATGTGGCAGGTCAGCCCGGCGCTGCAGCTGTCGGCGTCCTACGGCTACCTGCACACCGAGATCACCGAAGGCTGCTGCTTCTACGACCCGGCCGACCCCAGCGCCCTGCTGCCCAGCGCCCGGCCGAGCGGCGGGACGGCGGTGACCAACAACGTGCTGCTGGTCTTCCAGGACCTGAAGGGCTCCAAGCTCTACCAGTCGCCGGAGAACAAGTTCGCTTTCAACGCCAACTACACCCTCGACTTCGCGGCCGGCAGCCTGATCCTCTCGGGCACCTACACCTGGACCGACTCGACCATCTACCAGCCGTTCGACAACCCCGCCTTCGAGGCGGAGGCCTACGGCACGGCCGACTTCCGGGCCCTGTGGAACGACGGCGAGGACCGCTACTCGGTGATCGCCTTCGTGAAGAACGCCTTCGAGGAAGAGGCCTTCACCTCCACCGGCTCCACCAACCCGACGGCGGTGTTCGCCAGCCCGAATCCCGGCCTGACGGTCGGCTCGACCACCTACCTGCGGCAGACCGGGGTGGCCATCACCCGCGGCCTCGTCCAGCCCCGCACCTTCGGGGTGGAGCTGCAGTACCGGTTCTAGTCTCCAGAGCCTATGAGCTCCCGACTGGGGCGGCGGCGCAGGTGCGCCGCCGCCCTTTTCTTTCCCGCGGGCGCGCGGGCGGCGCGGCCGGACGGCCATTGCGGACAGGCCTCGGTAATCGTAAAACCGGTATGCCGTGCGGGTGGCCGCGGCGCATTTGTCCCGGGAGGCTGCGTTGAAGCGCGCCCTGATCCTCGCCCTTGGAACCTGTCTTGCGGCCGCGCCGCTGACGCTCGGCGCGTTCGAGGCGGCCGCCCAGCCGAAGGCCTCCGGCTACAAGGCGCCGCGCAATGCGTTCGGCCAGCCGGACCTGTCGGGCTACTGGTCGAACGTCAGCCTGACGCCGGAGACCCGGCCGGCCTCGTTCGGCGATCGGCTGGTCTACACCGAGGAAGAGGTGGCCAAGATCGAGAACGCCGAGGCGGCCGAAGCGGCCGCGGCGGATGCGCCGACCGATCCCAACGAGGGCGCGCCCAAGGTCGGCGGCGAGCTTTCCCAGACCATCAATCCGGCCTTCGCCGCGGCCGGCGGCGCGGTCGGCGGCTACAACCGTGGCTGGCTGGAGTCCGGCTCCAAGGTCATGCGCGTGAACGGGCAGCCGCGCACGTCCATCCTGACGACCCCCAACGGCCAGCCGCCCCCGCGCAAGGCCGGCGCCCCGGCCCCGACCAACCCCTACGCCCGGATCGTCGCCAGCGGCGGGCGCATCGGCCAGTTCGACAGCTACGAGATCCGCTCGCTAGGCGAGCGCTGCATCCTCTCCTTCGGCCGCAACGCCGGGCCGCCGATGCTGCCTAACGGCTTCTACAATAACAACTATCAGTTCGTTCAGACCAAGGACCACTTCATCATCGAGGTGGAGATGGTCCACGACCTGCGGATCGTGCGGCTGAACGACAAGGAGCACCGCAAGGACGGCGTTCGTCCCTGGTTCGGCGACTCCATCGGCTGGTGGGAAGGCGACACCCTGGTGGTCGAGACCACCAACCTCCCGCAGCGGATGGCCTACCGCGGTAGCTGGGAGAACCTGAAGGTCACCGAGCGCTTCACCCGCGTGGGGCCGCAGCGGATCCACTACCAGTTCACCATCGACGACCCGACGATGTGGGAGAAGTCCTGGGGCGGCGAATACGAGTTCAGCCCCCTGGACGGCCAGATCTACGAGTACGCCTGCCACGAGGGAAACCACGCGCTGCCCGGCATGCTGCGCGGCGCCCGTGTGGAGGAGGCCGAGCAGGCCAAAGCTCCGCGGGCGGCGGGCGCGGGCTCGGCGCCGTAAGCTCCCGTACCTGAGTTACGAGAACCGTTGCCCCGGTAGTCAGCGCTTCCTACAATCTGCGGACGATCGTGGCGGAAGACCGCGACGCCCGGGAGAAGTCACCTTGAAGCGCGCCCTCATCCTCGCCCTCGGAACCTGCCTGGCCTCCGCGCCGATGGCGCTGATCGCCGCCGGCCCCGCCGCGGCCCAGGCCAAGGCCGCAGCCTACAAGGCGCCGCGCAACGCCTTCGGCCAGCCGGACCTGTCGGGGAACTGGACTAACGCCACCCTGACCCGCGAGACGCGTCCGGCCAATGTGAAGGACCGCTTGGCTTACACCGAGGAGGAGGCGAAGGCTCTGGAAGGTCGCGCCGCCCAACTGGTCGAGGCGGGCAACCGACCCACCGACCCCAACGCCCCGGCGCCGGCGGCCGGCGGCGAGGCGCCCCGGACAGAAACCCCGCAGTCCGCGGCGGGCGGCGCCGTCGGCGGCTACAACCGCGGCTGGCTGGATCCCGGCGCGTCGGTGATGCGCGTCGGCGGCCAGCCGCGCACGTCGTTCCTGCTGACGCCCGACGGCCAGGCCCCCGCCCGCAAGCCCGGCGCCCCGCCGGAACGCGGCTTCGGCGGCCTGACCCAGACGTCCGGGTCAGGCGCTGGCGAGGCGCGGATGGGCAGCTTCGACAGCTACGAGACCCGCGGGCTGGGCGAGCGGTGCATCGTCTCGTTCGGCCGCAACGGCGGCCCGCCGATGCTGCCCAACGGCTTCTACAACAACAACTACACCTTCGTTCAGTCGCCGGACCACGTGGGTATACTGGTGGAGATGGTCCACGACATGCGGATCGTGCGGCTGAACGCCAAGCACCGCACGGACGGGGTGCGGCCCTGGTTCGGCGACTCCGTCGGCTGGTACGAGGGCGACACCCTGGTGGTGGAGACCACCAACATCCCGCGCCGGCAGGCCTACCGCGGCGCCTGGGAGAACCTGAAGGTCACCGAGCGCTTCACCCGCGTGGCGCCCGACCGGATCCACTCCCGCTACACGATCGAGGACCCGACGATCTGGGAACAGCCGTTCAGCGGCGAGTACGAGTTCGGCCAGTTCCCCGAGCCCATCTACGAATACGCCTGCCACGAAGGCAACTACTCGCTGCCCGGGATCCTGCGCGGCGCCCGCGTGGAGGAGGCCGCGGCCAAGGAGCAGGGCGGGGGCGGCGGGACGAGCGCGGGCTCGGCGCCTTAGTCTCCTCTCCCCTCGGGCTTCGCCTCGGGGCGAGGAGGCGCGCCTCACCCTCGCCTGGTCGGCGCGGGCACCGGCGGGACCGGGCCTTCCGGTTCGTCGCTGGTGGAGACGTTCTCGGCGAGCGCGGCGGCGTCCCGCAGGGTCCGCAGGTTCTCCTCGTGCTTCTGGCGGCTGATGTTGAACATGAACAGCGCGGCGATGGCGACTCCGTAGAGGCCGAGGACGGTCGGCACATAGGCCAGGCCGAGGCTGTGCAAGACCTCCGGCGCGACCTCTCTCCGCTCCGCGTTGATCGGGAAGGCGACCAGGGTCAGCACCATGGTGGCGATCAGCGGGCCGCCGCTGGAGACGATCTTGCGCACCAACGCGGTGGCCGAGAGCAGCAGCCCTTCGGACCTTCGGCCCGTTTTGACCTCGGCGTCCTCCACCACATCGGCGACGATGGAGGCGAGGATGACGCCGGTAGCCGCCGCCAAGGTCGAGTTGATGATCTCCTCGCCGTAGATCAGCATCAGGAGCTCGGGCGTGCCGTTGGCGGGCGCCAGGCCCAGCAGGCGCAGGGACACGGGGGTGACGTGCACCAGCACTGCGCTCCCGAACACTGCGATCAGTCCGAACTTCTTGCCCAGCTTCGAGGCGACGACCGGCGCCAGCGCCGTGCCGATGAAGCCGCCGACCACGCTGACGGTGGCCAGGGTGGCGAGTTGGCCCTGGGTCAGGTTCCAGAAGTAGAGGCCGATGTAGAGCTCCAGCCCGTTGCGCACGCCCACCGCGATGGAGATGAACATCGCCGCGCCGGTGATCACCAGGAAGGCCCGGTTGGAGAGGGTCTGGATCACCTCCCGCGCCATCACCTTCAGGCTGACCTTCCGGGTTGGCGGCTGGCGCAGGTGGGGCACCTGGTTGAGCGTGCCCAGCGTCGAGATGACCATCGTCGCGAAGATGATCAGCGCCCCGACCAGCGAGTACATGAAGTAGCCGTCTCTCGCGAGCACGCCGCCGGAGCCGTCCGGGTTCTCCTTCAGGAAGACCCGGTAGGCCATGACCTGCATGCCCAGGCCCCCGATCACCGTGAAGAAGTGGCGCAGGGCCATCAGACGGGTGCGGGAGTCGTATTCGTAGGCCAGCTCCGGCGCGAGCGCCTGGTGCGGCAGTTCGAAGAAGGTGTCGAGGATCCTCACCCCGATCAGCAGCACGGCCAGCCAGCCGAGCAGCATCGGATCGCTCCAGTCCGTCGGCGGATTCCACAGCAGGAAGAAGGCGAGCGGGTAGGGCAGGGCCGCGGCGATCATGAACGGGTGGCGCCGGCCCCAGCGGGATTTGAAGTTGTCGGAGATCTGCCCGACCAGTGGGTCGACGATGGCGTCGACGACGATCGCCGCCATCAGGATCAGGCCCACATACCGGGGCGGCAGGCCGACCACCTGGTTGTAGAAGATCAGCAGGAAGGTGGAGAGCGCCCGGGCCTTCAGGCTCGTGGCGGTGGCGCCGATCGCATAGAGGAGCTTGGTCCCGGCGCCGAGCTTGCGCTCGGTGGAGGTTATGGCGGCGGCGCTCATGCGGACCAGGGTCCGAAGTCAACTGCCCAGAACGCGGGCGCGCACGCGCGCAATGACGCCGTCTTCAACTGTCCTCCTCCTGCCGCGGCAACGGCGATCCCGCCCTCCTTCACGCGGAGCGACGTGGTTGTTCCGTCAAACCTGCGGGAGGCGGCGCCGGTACGTCAAGCATGGGCGGAGGTCTCGCACGCTTATCGGGCCCTGGCGTCGCCCACCGGTTGCGGCGCCGGCGGCGCATCCCGCTACGGTGGCGCTCACGTCTTCATGCGCAGAGGACCCATGTAGTCGCGCTTGCCGAGCGGCACGCCGTTGGCGCGCAGGATGTCGTAGGCGGTGGTGGCGTGGAAGTGGAAGTTCGGCAGCGAGAACGACAGGATGAAGTTCTCGACCGTGAACGGCAGCCGCCGCTCGCCCAGCGCGAACACCATCTCCTTGCCCTCGAGCGCTTCGACCTCCTCGCGGCTCAGGGCCTGCAGCCCAGCGCGGGCGTCGGCGACGCGCTGCTGGAGCCCAGCGTAGGTCTCGCCCTTCGGCACGGGCGGGGTGAACACGCCCGCCTTCGCCGCCTCGATGGCGCCGAGGGAGTGCTGGGTCACCGAGGCGATCTGGAAGCGGAAGTCCAGCATGTCGGGAAAGAGCCGGGTCTCCACGAACTGCTCGGGATCTTTGCCCTCGGCCTTCAGGTGGGCGAGGCCCTTGTCCAGGAACCCTGCAACCGCCTGCAGGGTCTGCAGGTAATTGGTCACGCTGACGTCGTAGAGCGAAATGGCCATTTGGGTCCCTTCGGGTGTTCTGGGCGGGCAACATGGCGGCTGACGCTCGGGCAGCGCAACCTGACCGCCGCGTTCAGCACGGGTTCAGGCCGGCGCCGTTAACACTTTCCTCAGATTCCGGCCCTTGGCGCTCCAAGGCCGAGGACAGGAGGCAAAGTCAGATGCGTAAGTCCCTCGTTGCGGCCATGGCGGCCGTCACCTTCGGCGGCGCGGTCGCGGCCAGCGCGACCTCCGCCAACGCCCAGAGCTATTATCGCCACCGCGACCGTGATCGGAACAACGACGCGGCCGCCGCGGCGATCGTCGCCGGCGTGGCCGGCCTGGCGATCGGCGCGGCCCTGGCCGGCAACAGCCGCAACCGCGGCTACTACAACGGCGGCTACTATCAGGATCCGTACTACGGCCGCGGCTCCTACGGCACGCCCTACAGCTACGGCACGCCCTACAGCTATGGAACGTCCTACGGCTACGGCACGCCCTACAACTACGCCCCGAGCTACGGCTACGGTTATGGCGGACGCACCTGCACGGTCCGCGAGCGGGTCCGCGATCCCTACACCGGCCGCCGGATGACCATCAGGCGCCAGTACGCCTGCTAAGGCGTCCTGACGCGTGATGCGCCGCACGGCCCGCGGCGCAGACGACGCCGGTCGCGCCCCCCGCGCGGCCGGCGTTCGCATGTCTGGGATCAGGCGGGCGCCAGCAGCGTCAGGATGATCTCCCGGCGGAAGGCGAAGCCCAGCTTCTCGTAGAGGGCGATCGCGCCGAGGTTGTCGGCGTAGGTGTGCAGGAAGGGCCGCTCGCCGCGGGCGAAGATCTTCTGCGCGACCCGGCTCATCAGCGCCGCCGCGTAGCCGCGCCCGCGATAATCCGGGTGGGTGCAGACCGCACTGACCTCGGTGAAGCCCGTCGCCCGCATCCGCTCGCCGGCCATGGCCACGAGCCGGCCGCCCTCCTTTACGCCGATGAACGCGCCGAGCTCGTGCGTGCGGCCGAAGAACGGCCCCGGCTTGGTGAGCGTCGCCAGCTCGAGCATCTGCGGCGCGTCGGCGTCGGTCAGCGGCAGGATCTCGAAGTCGGGATCGGGCGGCGGCGGCGGCGCCAGCGCCACCATCTGCCAGCAGACCGCGTGGGTGGCGGTGGCGCCCGGGGCAGCGGGCCACGGTTCCGACTCCATGAGCCCGACCTCTCCGTGCGATTGAACCAGCCCGCCGAGGCCGGCGAGGCTCTCCGGACCCTGATCCGGCGCGGCGGCGAACAGGCCGAAGTCGGGTGCGAGCCGGCGGGCCGGACCGTTGGCGATCGTCAGTGCGGCCCATGGGCCGCTGAGCGCCGACCAGGCCGGCCGGTCCAGCGGGGTGGAAGCGGACATGCCGAAGCTTAGCCCCGACGGCCGCCTCCTGTCCCGTTCAGGGCGAGGCTAGAGCCGCACCTCGGCGACCTTGTCGCCGTAGTCCTTCTTCGGGTCGCGCCCGAGCAGGGTCTTCACGCCTGCGAACAAACTGTTCTCGTTCAGCCAGATCTGGGCGTGTTCGGGCTCAAAGCGCAGAAGCTGAAGCTTAGGATCGTCCTTTCCGCCCTGGTACCAGGCGGCGACGTACGGGTTCCAAAGCCGCTCGATTGCGGCGCGGTCGTTGTCGGCGATCAGTTGACCCTCGACGGTGGCGAACAGCTCGTGCCCCTTCGAGGAGAAGTGCATCAGGGCGGGTGAGGCCCCTCCGAGCTCCTGAACCAGATCGGTGTCCTTGGAGGAGAAGATCCACAACGGCCCGCCGGCGTCGTCTTCCAGTAACGCCGTCATCGGCTGGCTCATGCCGTCCTCGACACCCACCAAGCCCAGCATCACCGTGCGGTCCGATTTCACCGCCTTCCAGAACTTCTCCGTGATCTCGCGTTGGTCAGCCATGACTTGGTCCTCTCGAGTTGATCGTTTTCAGGCGTAGCCGCCGCCGTCCGTCGCCTCCTGCCGCGCCGCGACGTCTGGCGTGGCCCCTCGGGCTTCGCCCGCGCCTGCGAGCTCGACGTTCGGGATCTTGACGCCGCGATCCGCCGCGTATGGCCAGGCGGCGCATGCCGCCTCCAGCAGTTCCCGCGCGGTGGCTTCCGGCAGCGAGGGGATGTCGGCCTCCAATCGAGCCGAGGCTTCGAAGGCGGCGCCGCGGCCCACAAGGTCGAGAACGCAGCGGACTTCCGCCCCGCTGACGTCCAGCTGTCGCTGCAGAGCCGCGAGCCTCAAGGCGGAGAGCAGGCACGAAGCGTAGCCCGCCGCCAACAACTGCTCGGCGTTCGCACCCGCGCCTCCGCGGCCCCCGAGCTCCGGAGGCGTGCTCAACGCCAGGTCCAGGTCCGCGCCTTCGACTGCGACGCTTGGTGAAGCTCCGTCTCGTGCGGTCGCTATGGCTGTGTAGGTCATTTCAACGGTCATGGTGATCTCGCAAGACGTATTCGCCGTCGGGACAGGAGGACGCCGGCGACGAGGGAAGCCAGCCCCAAGACGATGGCGGGAGGCCGCGTTCGGCTACGGTAGCGACGCCGCCATCCGCCGGAATTCTCAGGGCCGCCGTACATGGGGTGAAAGAGGTT
>NZ_DATAGM010000125.1:0-2540 GCF_036263695.1 Phenylobacterium sp. | reverse complement strand
TTCATGGGAGAGGGGGACCAGGCTGCAGGCCTGGTGGAGAGGGCAAGCGCCGCAGGCCCTCCTCACCGCCCTTCGGGCGGTCCCCTCCTCCCATGAATGGGAGGAGAAGAAGGTGCTCGTGCTCACCGCCAGCCCGCCCGGTCGAAGATCGCCTGGGCCTCGGCCTGGCGGCGGCCGTAGGTGGAGACGGGCAGGGGGTCGGCCTTGAAGGTCGCGAAGGCGGCGACTTCGGGAGGCGTCTCGACGCCGGCGGCGACCGGGAACTCGTTGTTGGCGCCGGCGAAGATCCTCTGGGCCTCCGGGGTGGTCAGGAAGCGCAGGAACTGCTCGGCCTGGGCGCGGTTCGGCGCGTTGGCGGCGATGCCGGCTCCGGAAATGTTCACGTGCGTGCCCTGGCCGCCCAGATCTGGGAAGCTCAGCGTCACCGCCTGCGCGACGCGCTGGTCGTCGGCGGCCTCGGAGCGGACGATCCGCAGGAAGTAGTAGCTGTTGGTCAGGGCCACCTGGCAGGCGCCGGCGGCCACGGCGCGGATCTGGTCGATGTCGCCGCCCTGGGGCGGGCGGGCCATGTTGGCGACCACGCCCTTGGCCCAGGCTTGCGCCTTCTGCGGGCCCCAGCGCTCGATCAGCGCCGCCATCAGGGAGAGGTTGTAGACGTTGTCGGCCGAGCGGACGCAGACCTGCCCGTTGAACCGCGGCGAGGCGAGGGCCTCATAGGTCGCCACCTCCTCCGGCTTCACCTTAGCCTTGTCGTAGGCGATCACCCGCGCCCGGCGCGAGAAGCCGTACCACTGACCTTCAGGCGCGCGCAGGTTGGCGGGGATGACCTGCTCCAGCTCGGCTATCTTCGTCGGCGCCAGAAGGCCGGCGTCCTGCGCCCGCCACAGGGCGCCGGCGTCCGCCATGATCACCACGTCGGCGGGCGAGGAGGCGCCTTCTGCCTTCATCCGCTCGATAATCTGGTCGGGGTTCATCTCCAGGCGGTTGACCTTGATCCCGGTCGCCCGGGTGAAGGCGTCGTAGAGCTGCAGGTCGGCGTCGTAGTGCCGGGCCGTGTAGAGGTTGACCGCACCCTTCGCCGGATCGGGCGTGGCCGGCGGCTGGGTCGCAGGCGCCTCGGTCTTCTCAGCCGGTTGCTGGCCGCAGGCGGTGAGGGCCAGGGCGGCGGCGGCGAGGGCGGCGATCAAGCGCGTCATGTGTCGGCCTCAAGCTACTGTGGCCGAGCTAGTCGCACAGTTGCGAACGGCTCGCAACTTTTCAGCCCTGCAGGGTCAGCCTCGAGGTCCGCGGCTCTCGCACCCGGAAGATCAGGACCACAAGCCCCGCCGTCAGGAAGGCCATCGAGGTCCCGAACAGCACCTGATAGCCCAAGGTCGCGGCGATCACCCCGCCGAGCAGCGGCCCGGCCGAGGCCATGATGCCCTCGGCGGTGGAGGAGAAGGCCACCCGCATGGCCAGCTCGTCGCGCGACCCGAACTCCAGGATCATGGTGCCGGCGCTCATCATGTACCCCGACTGGCTGGCCCCCAGGCCGAAGAAGGCCAGGAAGATCGGGATCGTGATGTCCAGGCCGGTGAGGCCGGCGATGGCTTGGGACTCGATCAGCAGCAGCGTGGCGCCGATCCACAGGGCGATCGAGGCCAGCATGATCCTGCGGAAGCCGGTTTTGTCGCCGAGGTAGCCCCACAGGAGATTCGAGAGGGTGTCCGCGCCCAGGTAGGCCAGGGTCAGCCCGCCGAGATTGGCGCCGGTGAGCTCGATCGAGTTGGACACGAACAGGATGTAGAACGGCACCGCCATGCGGCCGGAGACCGTCAGCATCTGGACGATCATGAACCACATGAAGCCGCGGTCGGACTTGATGAGGGCCGGGAAGTCCTTCAGCCGGTCGCGGAAGCGGGTCTTCTGGCGCACGGTCGGCGGCTCCGGCTCGACCATCAGCCACTGCAGCGCCGTCAGCCCGAGGCTGGTGAGCACGAAGGCGAACAGGAAGGTCGTCGAGTAGCCGTTGCCGAACAGGTTGGCGTCGATGAAGTAGCGGCCGGCGACGTAGGCCAGCGCGGCGGCGATCACCCCGCCGGTGGCGTTGCGCCAGGCCTGCAGCCGCCCTCGCCTGCTGATCGGGATCACCTTGGACATCAGGATCGAGAACACGACCCGCTGGGTGCCCATGAACAGGCCGAACATGAACATGAAGAAGAGCAGGGCGGTGACCAGCGCCTGCCCGGACAGCATCCAGCCGGCGATCGCCATCCCCAGCACCTGGACGCGCGCCAGGCCCCCCATCCAGATGGCGGCGGGCATGACCTTCGTCCGGTGCTCGATCTTGGTGGCGCCGAAGATCGGCGAGATGATCCCGCCGGCCTGCTGCAGGGCCAGGCCCAGGCCGACGATGGTGTTCGAGCCCGACAGGGCGAACAGGTAGGCCGGCAGGAAGGTGGGGGCGTTGACCAGCCGGAAGCCGGTCATCCCCAGCATGCCGTGCAGATAGTGGCCGATGTAGTTCCGCTTGAGATTGTCCCAAACGAACTTTTCGTAGG
>NZ_DATAGM010000124.1:0-1611 GCF_036263695.1 Phenylobacterium sp. | reverse complement strand
CGCCCTTTTTCTTTCCTCTCCTAATCATGGGATAGGGGCACCGCCCGTCGAAGCCGTCGCCAGACGGCTGAAGAACGGGAGGAGAGGGCAAGCCCCAACGCGGCGCTCTGACCGGCTCCAATCTGCACGTCTCCTCTGGCTGCGCGCCGGCTCGCCCCCTCACCACTCGCTCTTCGCTACGCTCGGCGAGCGGTCCCCCTCCCCCGCTCCACCGGGGAGGAAAGCGTCAACTGCCCGGCCGCAGCGGCACGAACAGCACCGGCATGATCCGCCGCTGGCGGACGGCGCCGGCGGCGTCCTTCTCCACCACCGTCAGCTGCTGCTCGCGGCGCGGGCCGACGGGGATGACCATTCGGCCGCCGGGCTTCAGTTGCGCGACCAGGGCCGGCGGGATCTTCGGCGCGCCGGCGGTGACCACGATGGCGTCGAAGGGGGCGCGCTCCGCCCAGCCCTGGTAGCCGTCGCCGGCCCGCACCTCGACGTTGGCGTAGCCCAGCCGAGCCAGCCGCTCGGCCGCGCTGCGGGCCAGCGCCTCGACCAGCTCGATGCTGTAGACCTGCCGCACCAGCTTGGCGAGCACCGCCGCCTGGTAGCCGGAGCCCGTGCCGACCTCCAGGACCACGTCGTCCGGCCGCGGTCTGGCGAGCTGGGTCATCACCGCCACCACCAGCGGCTGGGAGATGGTCGCCTCGTGGCCGATGGGCAGGGCGTGGTCGCCATAGGCGACGTCCTGCAGCTCCGTCGGGACGAACTCATGGCGCGGCACGGCCTGTAACGCGTCTAGCACGCGCGCATCGAGGCTGCGGACTTCGCCCGCGGCGCCGGCGGCCAGCAGCTGGCGGATGTTGCCCACCATGCCGCGGCGGGCCGCCTCGCGCCCGTCCTGCGCCCGCGCGCAGGACGGCAGGACGATCAGCGGCAGCAGTCCTGCCATTAGGCGGCGGGTGGGTCTCATGGCTGGGAAACCGGCGAATCGCGGCGGCGGTTTCCGCGCCGCGTCCGGACCCAGAGCGGGTAGCGCGCCCCTACACATCGGCCCGCGGCCGTCGTCTACTCGTAACAGCTGTATCAAGTACGATACGCGTTAAGCGAGTTTTCCAATGAAGGTGCGGGAGGACGATTTCAGGCGGTCCGACTTCGGTTGGGCCCACGACGATCCGGAGGTGCGTCCCGCCCCGCCCCGCGCCCTAACGCCTAAGCCCGGAAAGCCGCTCACCAGCTACCGCGACTCCGGCGAACTGCTCGCGTCGATGAGCGCCGCCCGTCGGGCCAATCTGGCGAAGCTGGCCAAGCCGGCGCCGCCCGAGGACCCCGCAGCCTTCGCCGGCGCCGCAGCGCGCCGCGGCCGAATGCTCGGTTGGAGCGTGTTGCTGGCGCTGGCCGGCATGGCCGCAGCCGGTGCGGCGCGAAATCGGCGCCGCTCCAAATGACGTGATCGGCAAGAAGCTTTCCTGAGCGCGCCACCGGCCCCATCTTAGGTCGGGGCCGCGCATCGCGCGGCGGCGTCACCGAGACGGCCAGTATGAGTTTGCGATCCATGCTCGAGCGGCTGCGCGCGCTGCCGCGCTTCGCCAGGCATGCGACCCTGGTCGAGCTCGCCTACGACGAGGC
>NZ_DATAGM010000123.1:0-1769 GCF_036263695.1 Phenylobacterium sp. | reverse complement strand
TGCGGTCCAGAAGGGGGGCGATCTCGGCGCTCATGCCGCGCTGATTAGCCCACTGGGGGCGTGCATTGCAAAAGCGCCCCTCAGCGCATAGCTTCCGCCGACTTTCGAGACCGGGCGCCAGAGCGGCCCGGCGATGCCCCCCGGAGAGGCCATGTTCGCTACCCCTGCCTACGCCCAAGCCGCCACGGATGCCGCCGGGGGTGGCGCGGCCGGACTGCTGATGCAGTTCCTGCCGCTGATCGCGCTGTTCGTGCTGTTCTACTTCCTGATGATCCGTCCGCAGCAGAAGCGGATGAAGGCCCACCAGCAGATGATCGCCAATGTGAAGCGCGGCGACCAGGTGGTGCTCTCCAGCGGCATGATCGGCAAGGTCGTCCGGGTCGAGGACAAGGAAGTCGGCGTGGAGATCGCCCAGGGCGTCAACGTAAAGGTGGTGAAGGCGATGATCTCCGAGGTTCGCGTCCGGGGCGAGCCGGCCGCCGCCAACGACGCCAAGGTCTGAGGCCCCTCAGCCCATGATGGCGCTCTCCCGGTGGAAGGTGCTGGCGGTCCTGGCGGCCGCCATCTTCGGCATCCTCTTCACCATCCCCAACCTGATCCCGGCCCAGACCCGCGCCTCGCTGCCCGGGTTCATGCAGAAGACCGTCAACCTGGGCCTCGACCTCCAGGGCGGGGTGTATCTGCTGCTCGAGGTCGACACCGCGGCGCTGCGCAGCGAGCGGCTGGTCAACCTCGTCGAGGACGTCCGCACCACCCTGCGCAACGAGCGCATCCTGTTCACGGACCTGGGCCAGGTGGAGGGACAAGTCACCGTTCGCATCACTGATCCGGGCCAGGTGGACCGCGCCGCACGGGCGCTGCGCGACACTGTCGGCATCCCCCAGCAAACGACGGGGCAGGCCGCCGTCAACGTGACCACCCAGCCGGACCAGCGGCTGCGGCTGACCTTCAACGAGCAGGCCATGGAGGCCGAGGCCCGCGAGGCCGTCACCCAGTCCATCGAGATCATCCGCCGGCGGATCGACGAACTGGGCACCCGCGAGCCCTCGATCACCCGCCAGGGCGCCAACCGCATCGTCATCCAGGCGCCAGGCGAGAGCGATCCGCAGCGGCTGCGCGACGTGATCGGCCGCACCGCCAAGCTCTCCTTCCATATGGTCGACACCGCCGCCGATCCCGCCGCCGCCGCGGCGGGCCGGGTGCCGCCGGGCTCGCAGGTGCTGATCGACGACCAGGGCTCGCCCATGGTCGTGCGCCGCCGGGCCCTGGTCTCCGGCGAGATGCTGACCGACGCCTATCCGACCTTCGACGAGTTCGGCCGTCCGGCCGTCGGCTTCCGGTTCGACAGCCAGGGCGCCCGCCGCTTCGGCGACGCCACCCGCCAGAACATCGGCAAGCCGTTCGCCATCGTGCTGGACGAGAAGATCGTCTCGGCGCCGGTCATTCAGACGCCGATCCTCGGGGGCTCGGGCCAGATCACCGGCACCTTCACCCAGCAGGAGGTGAACGACCTTGTCCTGCTGCTCGACGCCGGCGCGCTGCCGGCGCCGCTGCGGGTCGAGGCGCAGCAGACGGTCGGCGCCGAACTGGGCGCCGATGCGGTCAAGGCGGGGACCATCTCCACCGCGGTCGGCTTCGTGGCGATCCTGATCTTCATGGTGCTGGCCTACGGCTTCCTGTTCGGCGGCATCTCGGTCATCGCCCTGCTGCTCAACGGCCTGCTGATCATGGCCAGCATGTCCGCCATCGGGGCGACCCTGACCCTGCCG
>NZ_DATAGM010000122.1:0-5382 GCF_036263695.1 Phenylobacterium sp. | reverse complement strand
GAGGGCGAGCCGCTTCCCCTCTCCACCCCTCTCCCATGAATGGGAGAGGAATGAAAAAGGGCCGAAGCTTGGCTCCGGCCCTTAAATTCAACAGCTTACGCGCAAATCCTACTTGATCGCGTCGAAGTCGGCCTGGATCGCCTTCAGCTTGGCGTCGTCGATGGCGCCCTGGCTCATCGGGGCGACCTGGGCCAGCGTCATGGAGCCGATCTGATCGTAATAGGCGGTGATTTCGGGCAGCTGCTTCTCGAGCGCGGCCTTGGCCTTCTCGTTCTTCAGGATCTCACCGATCGGCGTCGTTTCGACCGACAGCTTGGCCGAAGCAGCGGCGGCGGGCGCGGCGGCCGGCGCGGCGTCCTGGGCGAGGGCAGGCGCGGCAAGGCCCAGCAGGGCGAGGCCGGCGAGAGCGGCAGTGAATTTCATAGATCAGGTCCCCAACGACTTTGTGATGAGTGAACACTGTCCACCGAACCTTGCGGCAGGCAAGGGCATTTCCGCTTCCCCGGCCGGCGGGGGTGGCGCTAGAACCCGCCCATGAGCGAGACCGCCAAACAGATCGAGGGCCGCACCGGCCCGTGGGAAATGGTCCTGGGCCTGGAAGTGCATGCCCAGGTCGCGTCCAACGCCAAGCTGTTCTCGGGGGCCGCCGTCGGCTTCGGCGCCGGGCCCAACGAGCAGGTCAGCCTGGTGGACGCGGCCATGCCGGGCATGCTGCCGGTGATCAATCGCCGCTGCGTGGAGCAGGCGGTCCGCACCGGCCTGGGCCTGAAGGCCCAGATCAACCTGAAGAGCCGGTTCGACCGGAAGAACTATTTCTATCCGGACCTGCCGCAGGGCTATCAGATCAGCCAGTTCGAGCAGCCGATCGTCGGCGAGGGCGAGGTGATCGTCGAGCGCGACGACGGCTCGACCTTCACGGTGCGCATCGAGCGGCTGCACCTGGAGCAGGACGCCGGCAAGAGCCTGCACGACCAGGATCCCAACTTCACCTACGTGGACCTCAACCGGTCCGGCACCGCGCTGATGGAGATCGTCTCCAAGCCGGACATGAGAAGCTCTGAAGAAGCCGCAGCTTACGTGAAGAAGCTGCGGACGATCCTGGTCTACCTGGGCACCTGCGACGGGGACATGGAGAAGGGCAACCTGCGGGCCGACGTGAACGTCTCGGTCTGCCGTCCGGGCGCCTACGAGAAGTTCCGTGAGACCGGTGACTTCAGCCACCTGGGCACGCGCTGCGAGATCAAGAACGTCAACTCCTACCGCTTCATCCAGCAGGCCATCGAGTACGAGGCGCGCCGGCAGATCGAGATTCTCGAGGACGGCGGCAAGATCGACCAGGAGACCCGGCTGTTCGACCCTACGCGGGGCGAGACCCGCTCGATGCGGTCCAAGGAAGAGGCGCACGACTACCGCTACTTCCCCGACCCCGACCTCTTGCCGCTGGTGCTGGATCCGGCCTGGGTGAAGGAGATCGAGGCGAGCCTGCCCGAGCTGCCGGACGCCAAGAAGGCGCGGCTGCAGAGCCAGTACGGCCTGTCGGCCTACGACGCCGGGGTGCTGGTCGGCGATGCGGCCCGCGCCGACTTCTTTGAGACCGCCGCCAAGGGCCGCGACGCCAAGCTGGTCGCCAACTGGGTCACTAACGAACTCGCCGCCAAGCTCTCGGCCGGCGGCCTGGAGGTCGCCGAGAGTCCGCATGGGCCAGGCGCGATCGCCGAGCTGGTCGGCCTGATCGAAGAGGGGGTGATCTCCTCCAAGATCGCCAAGGACGTCTGGGAGCGGATGTGGGCCGGCGAGGGCACGCCGCGGCAGATCGTCGAGGCGCAGGGCCTGCAGCAGGTCTCCGACACCGGGGCCCTGGAGAAGATCATCGACGACCTGATCGCCGCCAACCCCGGCCAGGCCGAGTCGGTGAAGGCCAAGCCGCAAGCCATCGGCTGGTTCGTCGGCCAGATGATGAAGGCGACCCAGGGCAAGGCGAATCCCGGCGTCATCAACCAGCTGCTGAAGAGCAAGCTGGGCGTCGAGTAGCGTTGTTCCTCCCCCTCAGGGGAGGCCGACGATGCGAAGCATCGCGGGGTGGGGGAGTATCGGTTCAACAGGGAGCCGGACGATCTGCGCTCGCGCGGTTCGCAACTCCCCCACCCCTCGCGTCGCTGCGCTCCGCGCCACCCACCCAAAGAAAGGGGAGGGGAAGCGGGCGGCTAATCCCGCACCACCTCGACCACCATCCCCGACACCATCTGGGTCAGCAGGTAGTCGTCGCCGACCCGGTACCAGGCGTAGCCGGAGGGCGGCGGGCGCAGGCGATGGCGGCCGTAGGCGTAGATCCGCTCGCCCCGATAGGCTGGGGGCAGGTAGGCGCCTCTACGCCAGCCCGGCGGGGCCGAGTAGCGGCCGGGCGGATCGCCGCGGCCGGCGCGCGGCGGCGGCGGCAGGCGCCGTTCCATCCGTCGCTCCTGGCCCTCGTAGCGGCGGTCATCGCGTTCGTAGCGGCGCTCTGGTTTGCGGTCATCCTGGCGCTCCTCGCGCCCACGGCCGCCGCCGCGATCGGGCTTGGGGTCGGCCAGGGCCTCGCCCGCAGCGACCATCAGCGGTCCGGCCGCCGCGATCGCGGCGAAGGTCAACACAAAACGCTTCAACGCAAACTCTTCCCAAAGGCGCGCCCGCAAGTGGCGTAGCGCCCGTCCACGCTCGCAGGTTGCCGCCACGAGCCTGAACTTGCGCTGAACACGGCTTGCGGCGCAGGGCCAAAGCCCCAATTAAGCCTGACTGCGCCAAAACGCCGCTCTCCGTAAGGACCCTCATGACCGCGCCTATCGAGATCCACTTCTGGCCGACCCCCAATGGCTACAAGATCGTCATCGCCTGCGAGGAAATGGGGCTGCCCTACGAGATGAAGCCGGTGAACATCGGCCGGGGAGACCAGTTCGAGCCGGCCTTCCAAGCGATCAGCCCCAACGGGCGGATGCCGGCCATCGTCGATCCAGATGGGCCGGACGGCCAGCCGATCTCGATCTTCGAATCCGGGGCGATCCTGCAGTACCTGGGCCGCAAGACCGGCAAGTTCTACGGCGCCAGCGCACGCGAGCGGGTGCAGGTGGAGGAGTGGCTGTTCTGGCAGATGGCGGGCCTGGGCCCCATGGCCGGCCAGGCCCACCACTTCCGCGGCTATGCGCCGGCCATGCTGCCCGACCGGCGGCTCACCGCCTACGGCGCGACCCGCTACACCAACGAGGTGCACCGGCTTTACGGCGTGCTGAATAAGCGGCTGGACGGGCGCGACTTCCTGGCCGGCGACTACTCCATCGCCGACATGGCGGCGTGGCCGTGGGTGCGGCCGTGGAAGATGCAGGGAATCATCCTGGACGAGTTCCCGAACGTGAAGGCCTGGTCCCAGCGGATCGGTGAGCGCGAGGCGGTGAAGCGGTCCATCGAGGTGGGCGAGGACCTTCGGCGCAGCATGGACCTCGCCGGGGCCGGCCGCGACGCCGAAGCCGCCCGACGGATACTGTTCGGCCAACGCGCCCGCTGAGGCTCGAAAAACACACGAAAACTATGCCGTCCCGTATGAAGACAGCAGCCGGTTCGGCTTAACTATATCTTCAGCATGCGCCGACTTTCCTAGCGTCAGGGTAAACCGGTCCGTCCTCAGAACGACAGGCGGCCGGCCAGGGAAATGGGGACGTTAGGATGCTTATGAGCGTGGAACAGGCTGAAGGCCTGCCGCTGCCAGGGCCGGAAGCCACCGGCGACGAGCTGTTCCGGCTGGGGCTGCTCTATTCGACCGGCCAGGGCGGAGCGCCGCTGGATTACGTGTCGGCCCACATGCTGTTCAACCTGGCCGCCATGCGCGGCTCGGTCGAGGCCAAAGTGTATCGCAAGGAGCTGTCGCAGGAGATGGCGTCCGAAGATATCGCCGACGCGCAGCGCGCCGCCCGCGAGTGGCTGGCCCAGGGCTGAGCTAGCCGACGGCGGCTGTGCCGCCATAGGCGCGGATGAACACGGCCTCCCAGCCGTTGTCGTAGCGCTCGCGCCCGCGCAGCGCTTCCTCGCCCAGCGACTCCCAGCCGCTGTGGGTGAGCACGACCTCGGTCCGGCCGACGCCGGCCGGGGTGAAGGTCACCTCGATGTGCTGGCCCTGGGGCACGTTCCCGACCTGCCAGGTGAAGCTGACCCGCGCCGGCGGCTCCCAGATCTCCACCTGACCCCAGACCATCTCCTCGCCGTCCTCGGTGCGTTCGTAGAGCCGGCCGCCGACGCGAGGCTCGAAGGCGCACGACGCCGCCTTGCCGGAGCGCGAATGGGAGTGCAGCGGCCACCAGGACCCGAGGCCGCCGGTGAACCGCTCAAAGGCTTGGGCTTGATCCAGGCCGACGGTCACCCGCTTCACGACCGGCGGGACCGGAAAGGCGGCGACCTCCGCCATCAGTCTTCTGCCTTCGCGGACTGCTCGTACTGGGCCAGCACGTCCTGCCACATGCGGTCGACGTAGCTGCGCAACTCCCCGAGCTGTTCGGGGCGGGCGGAGTAGACGTGGCGAGCGCCCTCCTGGCGCAGGTCCACCAGGTCGGCGTCCTTGAGCACCTTCAAATGCTGGGAGACGGCGGGCCGGGACACCGGCAACTCGGCCGCGATTTCGCCGACCGTCCGCGGCTTCTCCGCCAGCAGCTCGAGCACCTTGCGCCGCGTGGGGTCGGCGAGGACGGCGAGGGCGTTCGCGTAAGCCATGACTTACTTTGCCGCGAGACGGGCGATGCGTCAATTTCCCTCCGCTTCATGGGGAGGGTCGAGTCGGCGAAGCCGACCGGGGTGGAGGAGTGGCGTGCGCAACAGGCCCTGTTCGGCCAGCGCTCATGAGGACCCTCACTTCCCCACCCGTCCCGTCGCTTCGCTCCGGGCCACCCTCCCTATGAAGGGGAGGGAAGGAGCCTCAGTTCACCGCCTGGTCACCGAGGGCGTAGTTGAAGCCGAACTGGATGGGCGAGAGGTCGCGGAAGTACTGCTGGACGAACAGGCCCGCCTGCGCGACGCCGCTTCTCGGCACATAGACGATGTCGAAGCGTCGGAGGGGCACGAGGTCGGCGCCGTTGGTGTTCAGGCCCCGGCCGAGGTCGACGCTGCGGACCATGCCGCGGCCGTCCGGGCCCCGGCGGATGATGAACACCTTTCGGCGGTTGGCGCTTGGCTTGAAGTCGCCGGCTTGGATGACCGCGCGCAGGGCGTCGGAATCGCCGGCCATGTCGAGGATGCCCGGGTTGCCCACCTCGCCGCCCACGAAGACCTTCAGCGGCGCGGCCTTGGCGGCGACATTCACCTCGGGGCGACGCAGCTGGCTGGAATAGGCCGCGGAGAGGTCGGCCTCCAGGTCGCCGATGGTGC
>NZ_DATAGM010000121.1:0-3343 GCF_036263695.1 Phenylobacterium sp. | reverse complement strand
CGAGGCCCTGGCGGACCGCGGCTGGTCGCCACAGATCAACACCGGCGCGGCCGTGCTGATCCCGGAGGAGTACGTCCCGGATCTCAACGTGCGTCTGGCGCTCTACCGTCGCCTCTCCGACGCCGAGAAGGCCGACGACCGGGAAGCCCTGGCCGCCGAGCTCATCGACCGGTTCGGGCCCTTGCCGCCGGAGGCCGGACAGCTGCTCAAGGTCGTGGCCATCAAGGGCCTGTGCCGCGAAGCCAACGTCTCGAAGATCGACGTGGGGCCCAAGGGCGCGGTCGTGACCTTCCGCGGAGACGAGTTCAAGAATACGGCCGGACTGGTTGGATTCGTGCAGAAAAACGCCCACGCCTGGCGGCTCCGGCCGGACCACAAGGTGGTGATCAAGGGCGAGTGGGAGACCCCCGCCCAGCGGCTCGACGCGGCGGAAAAGGTGCTGCGCGAGCTGGCCAAGCTGGCGGCGTGATTTCCCTGCCCTTCATGGGGAGGGCCGAGTCGGCGCAGCCGACCGGGGTGGGGGAGTAGGATGCCCCGCGGGCGCTGGGCGATCAGCTCAGTGCAGGTTCGAGACTTCCCCACCCGTCCGAGGCAGGGGAGGGAAAGTGGGAGTCACCCCACCCGCTGGGCTCGGGCGGCGGCCTCTTCCAGCGCCTTGCCGGCGGTCTCGGGGGCGGAGACTTCGGCGACGCCGATGTCGAACTCCACGACGAAAGGCGAGCGGCCCTCGCCGGCCTCGAAGGCTGTGCAGCCGATGACCGCGGCGATGCGTTCGCCGGCGGCCCGGCCCGACGATTGGCGGGTGGCGGGCAGGGCCAGGGCGAAGACCTCGTGGCCGAGCCGGGCGGCGGTGTCCTCCACCCGAACCAGGCGGCCGATCATCGAGCCGATCTGCGGCAGCGCCTTGTCGAGCCAGCCGTCGCGGCGGGCGTCGGCGATATCCGACCGGTCGGCGACCCGCAGCACGCAGACCGACAGCGGCCGGTTGCGCACCCGAGAGGCCTGGGCCAGCCGCACCAGGTGGGCGGCGAACAGGTCGCGGGTGAAGAGGCCGGTGGGCGAGTCCATCAGGCCTGAGGTGCGCGCCCGCTCCAGCGCCTTCCGCAGCGCCGTCTGCCGGCGGTAGCTGCGGGCGAGCTCGATGACCCGGCCGGCGGTCTCGGTTTCCGGCGTCTCGGGCGAGGCCACGTCGGAGATGCCCCGGTGATAGGCCTCGGAGGCGGTGATGTAGCTCTCATGGCGCATGTAGAGCAGCGCCGGGGTGTGGAAGAGGCGGGTGTTGCGCCGCATGCCGGCGGCGATGGACAACGCCTCGCTGGAGTTGTCGCCGGCCCACAGCACGACGGCGTCGAACGGCCGCTCGTGCAGGTAGTCGAAGGCGGTGTAGGCCGTGAAGGCGCCCACGACCTCCGCGCCCTTCTGGGTCAGGGCGTTGGACAGAGCCAGGAACTGCGGGGCCGGCTCGCCGATCGCCAGGATACGGAAGGGGCTGGGCTCCGGGGCCGCGGGCTCCAGCATCCGGCCGCGCTCGGCGAAGGTCTCGGCGCGCAGCTCGAACTCCTCCTCGGCGACGGCGTTGCGGACCAGGGTCTCCAGGCGCAGCACAGCCTGTGCCGGATGCAGCGGCGCGGCGATGGTCAGGTCGAAGCCGTCGGCCTCCAGCGAGGGATCGGGCTCCCCGATCGCCAACACCGGCAGTCGCCGCGGATGGCAGGCCTCTTTCAGCCGGCGCGGCAGGTCCTTCACCTCGGGGCCGCCGCTCGCCAGGTCGACGATCGCCGCCTCGATCTGCAGGTCGGCGAGGGCGGCGACGGCGGCGTAGGGGCCGCGGGCGGTCACGGTGCGCCAACCCAGCCGGTCGAGGCCGTCGGCCAGGGGGCCCGCCAGGGCGTCGTCGCGGGCGACGATCAGGACGCGCGCCTGGACGCTTGAGCTCATGCCTCGCCTTCCCCCACGTCCGCCCGAACGGACGCTGAATCGAACCGGTGCAGACTATACAGGCGGTCAAGCCCGCGACAGCGCCCATGTCGCCGCGCACTTGCGTGACGGCGGGGCAGGGCGGTTAGCTGACCCCGAACACCAGGGAGAGTATTGCGGATGGGCCAGGGACCCTTGAGCGGGCTGAAGATCGTCGAGTTCGCCGGCATCGGCCCAGGGCCGTTCTGCGGCATGCTGCTCTCCGACCTGGGGGCGGATGTGGTGCGGATCGACCGCAAGGGCCCCGGTCGGGCCTCGCCGGCCAACGTCACCGCGCGCGGCCGCCGCTCGGTGGCGCTGGACCTGAAGTCCCCCGCGGCCATCGAGACCTGCCTGAAGCTGATGGAGCGGGCCGATGCGGCCTTCGAGGGCTTCCGCCCGGGCGTCATGGAGCGGCTCGGGCTCGGGCCCGACGTAGCCCTGAAGCGCAACCCGAAGCTGGTCTACGGCCGGATGACCGGCTGGGGCCAGTTCGGCCCGCTGGCCCAGGCCGCCGGGCACGACATGAACTACATCGCCCTGACGGGGGCGCTGCACGCCATCGGGACCGAGGATAAGCCGGTGCCGCCGCTCAACCTTGTCGGCGACTTCGGCGGCGGGGCGCTCTACCTGGCGTTCGGGCTCCTGGCCGGGGTGATCCACGCCCGGGAGACGGGGCGCGGGCAGGTGGTGGACTGCGCCATGACCGACGGGGCGGCCTCCCTGATGGCGATGTTCTACGGCTTCAAGGCCCAGGGGATCTGGAACGGCCAGCGGCGCGCCAACATGCTCGATGGCGGCGCCCACTACTACGACACCTACCAGTGCCGGGACGGGAAATGGGTCTCGATCGGCTCCATCGAGCCGCAGTTCTACGCGCTGCTGCTGGAGAAGACCGGCGTCAACGACCCTGAATTTTCAAAGCAAATGGATCGCACCGCCTGGCCCTCCCTGAGGGAGAAGCTGGCCCACATCATCGCCCAGAAGACCCGAGACGAGTGGAGCGAGCTGATGGAGGGCACCGACGTCTGCTTCGCCCCGGTGCTAGACCTCGACGAGGCCCCCAAGCATCCGCACAACGTGGCCCGCGAGACCTTCGTGGAGGTGGAGGGCGTGGTGCAGCCCGCGCCGGCCCCGCGCTTCTCGGTGACGCCCGGCGCCATCCAGGGCCCGCCGCCGGCCAACGGCGCCCACGACGCCGAGGCGCTCACGGACTGGGGCTTCAGCGCGGCGGAGCTGGACGAGCTGAAAGGCGCCGGGGCGCTCGCCTGACGGGGGTTTGTGAACAGAACGGGTTCGCACCTGAATGACCGGTTCAGGTGGGGTTCAGCGCGGCCCTTCTAAGTTGTCCGTCAGGTAGGCCGTCGCGCTCTCCCGTCCCTCGAAG
>NZ_DATAGM010000120.1:0-1544 GCF_036263695.1 Phenylobacterium sp. | reverse complement strand
GCGGCGCCTTCCAGCCCATGCCGATCGCGATCACGGATTTCGGCGGCGATGCGAGCCTCGGCCTGCTGGTGTCGAGCGTGGTGACGAACAACCTGCGCCGCTCCGGCTACTTCACGCCGCTGGACAAGGCGAAGTTTCCCGAAAGCCCCGGCTTCGATGCGGTGCCGGGCTTCGAGAAGTGGCGCAGCGCCGGCGTCCAGGCGCTGGTCACCGGCCGGGTCGGGCGTGACGCGTCCGGCAAGCTCAAGGTCGAGTTCCGTCTCTGGGACGTCACCTCGGGCCAGCAGATGACCGGCCAGCAATACGGCACCGACCCGGCCAACGCCCGCCGCACCGGCCACCTGATCTCGGACGCCGTCTATTCGAAGATCACGGGTCTCGGCGGCTGGTTCGACAGCCGCATCGCCTTCGTCGACGAATCGGGCTCCAAGGAGAATCGGCGCAAGCGCCTGATGGTCATGGACCAGGACGGCGCCAATGTCCGCGCGCTGACCGGCGGCGAGGCCTCCGTCGTGGCGCCGCGCTACTCGCCTGCGACCCAGGACATCGCCTACATGACGCAGACCTCGGGCCAGCAGCCGCGCATCCAGGTGATCAACCTCGAGACCGGCACCCGCCAGGCCATCGGCCGGATGGATTCGATGAGCACGAGCCCGCGCTTCTCGCCCGACGGCCGCCGCCTCGTCATGAGCGTGCAGCAGGGCGGCAACGCCGACATCGTCGCCATGGACCTCGCCTCGAAGTCGCAGACGCCGATCACCAACGGCAACGCCATTGACACCTCGCCGACCTTCTCGCCGGACGGATCGAAGATCGTGTTCGAATCCGACCGCGGCGGCTCGCAACAGGTCTACGTGATGGGCGCCGACGGCTCGAACCCGACCCGCATCTCCTTCGGCGAGGGCTCGGCCTCGCAGCCGGCCTGGTCGCCGCGCGGCGACCTCATCGCCTTCACCCGCCAGCGCAAGGGCTCCTTCGCGATCTGCGTGATGAAGCCGGACGGCTCGGGCGAGCGCGTGCTGACGGAGGGCTTCCACAACGAAGGCCCGACCTTCGCGCCGAACGGCCAGTACGTCCTGTTCTTCCGCGATCCCGGCGGCGAGGGCGGCGGCAAGCTCTACATGGTCGACATCACCGGCAAGGTGGAGCAGCCCGTGCCCACGCCCTCCTACGCCTCCGACCCTACCTGGTCGCCGCTGCTGGCGGGGCGGTAGAGCGCCCTTCCCTCCCCTTGCGGGGAGGGTAATTGCAGATGGGCGTTCCTTTTAAAGTAACTGAGCACCCAAGCTTGTCATCCCGGGGCCGCCTCCGGATCTGGCCTCTGGCCAGTCCGAGGACAGGCTCCGCGGAGCCCGGGACCCAGAACCGCTGACAATGCTCGAGCTTGCCGCCTCAGCGGTTCTGGGTTCCGGGCTCGCCTGCGGCGCCTCGGAATGACAAAGGGGTTGTGAAGAAGCCCCCTCTGCCGCCGCGGGTCGGGCTGGTTCCGCCTGCCACCGCGGAGGGTCAGCCAGCCACCCCCACCTCCAACTCCTCCCCTCAGG
>NZ_DATAGM010000119.1:0-3693 GCF_036263695.1 Phenylobacterium sp. | reverse complement strand
CTTGCTCGCTCCTCGTTGGCGGACGCCCCGAAAGCCTTCGGATGAAGCGCCGTATTGGGTCGTCCCCGCTTCGCTCAAATCCCGGCCGAGCCCGCGGAACTCCGCGCTCGGCGTTGCACGCGATATGGGGAAACTTCAGGCGCCCGCAAGGGGATCATTACCAACCGTACAGGAAGCATCAGGCCCCGTCCCAGTGCGGGAGCACCGCCGAATAGACCTCGGCGGGGAACGGCGCCTGGCCGCCATGCCGCAGCAGGAAGGCGTGCTGCACCACCATCGCCTGCTGCTCGATGTTGAGCTCGGCGAAGGCCGCGCCCGGGCTGAGGTCATAGGCGTAGCTCTTGGGTCCGTCGCCGGCCTTGAGCTTGCCGAGCAGCAGACTCACCCCCTTCTGCGCCTGCCAGACGTGGGTCAGCTCGTGCACGAACACCGCCTTGACCGACAGCGGCACGTCCGGTGCGGCGAAGTTGGGCCGCATCGACCTAGCCGGCCAGACCACCAGCCGCCCGCTGGCGACGAAGGCGCGGCTCCAGTAGGGGATGGCGAGCAGCCGCACGCGCGCGGCGTCGAGACCGGCTCCGAACACCTCGGCGGCGAGAGCGCGCTCGCCCTGGGTCAGCGGCCGCAGCATGGGCATAACGCAAGCCTAGCGGCGGCGAACGGCCCTGTCCTGCGTCGCCGCTTTGACTCGCGCGACAAGGGGCCTAAGGATTTGCCTCGTCCGCATCCGCCGGAGATCGCCATGCTGTCCTTGACCCGGCCGGAGGGGACCCGGCCCGAAGATCTCCACCTGTCCCGGCGCGCCCTTGGTCTGGCCGCGTTCGGCGGTTACGCCATCTTCGCGCTCTCCGCCGACGCCGAGCCGATCCAGACGGACGAGGCCGGGCTGGTGACCGAGACAGTCCAGCTGCCTGCCGCCGACCGGCCGGTTCCGGCCTACTTGGCCCGGCCCGACGCGCCGGGCCGCTTCCCGGTCGTGGTGGTGGTCTCGGAGGTGTTCGGCGTGCACGAATACGTCCGCGACGTCTGCCGCCGTCTGGCCAAGCTCGGCTACGTGGCGCTGGCCCCGGACTTCTTCGTCCGCGCCGGGCGCGATCCCTCGACGATGAGCGACTTCGGCGAGATCCGGAAGATCGTCTCCACCGCCTCGGACGCGCAGGTCATGGGCGACCTGCGTGCGGGGCTCGCCTTCCTGTCGCGCGCGCCGTTCGCCGAGCGGCGGCGGATGGCGATCACCGGCTTCTGCTGGGGCGGGGCGGTGGTCTGGCTGGCCTGCTCCAGGTTCCGCGAGTTCCGGGCGGGCGTGGCCTGGTACGGGCGGCTGGCGCGGCCGAAGCCCGGCGACTTCCTCGGCGAGCCGGAACGGCAGTGGCCCATCGAGCTGGTCTCGCAGCTGCGGGCGCCGGTGCTCGGCCTCTACGCCGGCGAGGATCAGGGCATCCCGCTGACCGATGTCGAGGCCATGCGCCAGGCGCTGGCGGCGAACCGCAAGCGCGGCAGCGAAATCATCGTCTATCCGGAGGCCCAGCACGGCTTCCACGCCGACTACCGGGCCCAGTACAACGCCCAGGCGGCCCTGGACGGCTGGTCGCGCATGCTGCTGCATTTCGCCCGCAACGGCGTCGCGCCGCGGACCGTCTAGCGCGGCCGGCGGAGCGTCAGCAGGATCGCGAACGCGATCAGCGCGCACGCGCCGATCCCCAGCACCGCCAGCCTCGGCGACGCGGCCATTCCCATCGCCAGGAGGAAGGGCGAGACCGCCCCCAGCAGCCGGCCCGGCAGGTTGATCACCCCTGCCCGCGCGCCGAAGCCCTGGGTCCCGAACAGCGCCAGCGGCAAGGTCCCGCGCACGATGGTGTAGAGCCCGTTGCCCGCCCCGTAGAGGATGGCGAACGCGGCCGCCGCCGGCGGGCCGGCGAGCAGCAGCACCGCCACCGATAGCGGCAGCAGCCCGATCGCCACGCGGGCCGAGACCAGCGGGTGGATGCGTTTCACCAGCACGAACTCGGCCAGGCGGGCGGCGACCTGGGCCGGTCCCAGCAGCGCCCCGGCCGCCAGCGCGGCGGCCGCACCGACGCCCAGCGCCGTCAGCATCGCCGGCAGGTGGGCCGACACCGCCGAGGAGATGCCGGCGATGAGCGCAAAGGCGGAGGCCAGCAGCACCAGCGTCAGCAGCGGCCGCTCGGGGGCCGGGCCGTCGTCGGTCTCGTTCCCATGCCGCGCGCCGGGAACGGCCCGGCCCTTCGGCAGCGAAAGGTGCAGCGGCAGGCAGATCAGCAGGTTGGCGCCGGCCCAGGCGAAGCAGGCGCCGCGCCAGCCGACCTTGGCCTCCAGCCAGGCGGTGAGCGGCCATCCGACCGTGCTGGCGAAGCCGGCAATCAGAGTGACGCCGGTGATCGCCCGGCGGGCGTCCTGGCCGTACCAGCCGACCAGGCCGGCGAAAGCCGCATCGTAGAGGCCCAGGCACATGGCCGCCCCCATCACGGCCCAGGCGAGGGCGAGCTGGAGCGGGTCCTGCGCCAGCCCGAGGCCCGCCCCGCCGGCGGCGAACAGCACCGAGGCCACGGCCAGCGGCGCCCGGCCGCCCCGGCGGTCGATCAAGCGCCCGACCGCGGGACCGGCGAAGGCGGTCACCAGCAGCGCGCCGGAGAACAACAAGAACACGAAGGCCGGCGAGACGCCGACCGCCGGCCCCATGGCGTCCGCCAGCGGCGCGGGCAGGTAGAAGCTGCCGGCGTAGCCGATGGTCTGGGTCAGCCCGATGGTCGCCACCGCGCGGCGCACGCGCAGCGGCGGCGAGGAATAGGTTTCGGAGGTTGGCTCGCCCACAGCGCCGCCCAGCCTGGGCCGCGTCGGGAGCCGCGGCAACGATTACGGCGCCTAGAAGGGCGGGATCTCGGCCGGGGGCGGCGGGGCTTCGGGCTCGACGGGCGGCGGCGCGATCGGCTCCATCGGCTCGGGGACCACGACCGGCGGCGGGGCGGGCGGCGGCGCCTTCTCGACCAGCTTGGCGTCGGCGTCCTCGTCCTCCTTCTCCTCCTCCTTTTCCTCCTCGGCCTTTTCGGGGGGCGGCGGGGGCGGGGCGTCGATGATCGGGGTGGCGTCGGGCGCGTCGATTGCGGCCGACGAGGGCCCGCCGCGGGCCGCCTCGCCCGGCAGCCGACCGCGCTCTGGCGCGCTGACGAAGCCAAGGCCGAGGCCGCCGAGGGCGACGAGGCCGAGCAGCACGGCGACGACCTGCAGAACGGGGCGGGGCATGGTCCACATGGCCGCGGACCCTAGTGCGAGCCTCGGAAAAGCGGAAGCGTGAACCCGCTGCGGCTTTGCGCCCCGTCAGGCGCGGCTAGTCCTTGTCGCGTCCGCCGCCGCCCCGCTGCTCGCGCTCCGCCCGCCGCGATTCCCGCTCGGCGTGGCGCTGGGCCCGTTCGGCCTCGCGCTCGCCGCCGCCGCCGCCGTCGGAAGAGGCCCGGGCTTCCCGCTGGGGCTGGCGCTCCGGCTGCTGTTGCTGGCGCGCCTCCCGCTCAGCGCGTTGCCGACCCTCCTGCTCGGATCTGGCCTGCCGCTCGGCGGCGCGGGCCTGGCGCTCGGCCTGCTGCTGCTGACGGGCTTCCCCCTCCCCGCGTTGCCGGCCTTCCTGCTCGGCCCTGGCCTGCCGCTCGGCGGCGCGGGCCTGGCGCTCGGCCTGCTGCTGCT
>NZ_DATAGM010000118.1:0-11382 GCF_036263695.1 Phenylobacterium sp. | reverse complement strand
TGACACTGGCGCCGAACGGCCGCTCCTGGGCGACGGGAACGCCGTCGTAGGTCCACCGTGCGGACATCGACGGCCTAGCCGATCTCGTCGAAGCTCGACGGGGGTTTGGAGTGTTCCAGGATGTCCTGATGCTCGCCCAGGCGCACCGCGCGGGCGACGTTCAGGCGGATGTAGAGGTCCGTGGCGCCGTACCGGTCCTTCATGTTGCGGGACAGGTCGGCGGCCAACGTAAGGCTGAGGGCTGTGCCGCAACAGACGACTTCCGGCTCTCCGGCCTCCTCGCGGACATAGACGAAGTTGCCCGCGGTGGCCGGCAGGGCCGCGGGGTCCGCCCGGCGGAAACGGTAGGCCGCGCCCGAGGCGCCGCGAAGGTCGATGAATTCGCTCACGGCTTCTCTTTACCCGCCTCAATCATACCAGGCACGACCCGATCGCTCGATCAGTGCGAACGCGCCGGCCGGTCCCCAGCTGCCGGCCGCGTAGGGTTTCGGCGCCATCCGCGAGTCGGTCCAGCTCGCCGCGACGCCATCCACCCATTCCCAGGCCCGCTCCACCTCGTCTCGACGGACGAACAGAGTGGAGGCGCCGCAGATCACGTCGAGCAGCAGCCGCTCATAGGCGATTCGCCGCCGAAAGCCCGGCCCGGAATAGGTATGCAGCAGCGAAAGCGACAGCGGCAGGGACTGCAGCCGAAGCCCGCCCTGCGACAGCCCCGGCGCCTTGTTCATCAGGATCAGCTCGATGTCCTCGTCCGGCTGCAGGTCGATGACCAGCCGGTTGGGCGTCAGGTCCGCCTGGGCCGCGCCGTCGAAGATCGAGTGAGGCACGGCCTTGAACTGGATGGCGATCTGGGTGCGCCGCTCTGGCAGCCGCTTGCCGGTCCGCAGGAAGAAGGGCGTACCCGCCCACCGCCAGTTGGCGATGTCGACGCGCAGGGCCACGAAGGTGTCGGTGTCGCTGGGCTCGCCCCGCTCGGTCTCGTAGGAGGCCACTGTCTGGCCGCCGACCACGCCGGCCACATACTGGCCGCGCACGCTGTTCATGGCCGCGTCCGCCCGGGTGAAGGGGCGCAGCGACTTTAGCACCTTGACCTTCTCGGTGCGGACGGAGTCCGGCGCGAGGTCGCTGGGCGGCTCCATGGCCACGAGGCAGAGCAGCTGCAGCATGTGGTTCTGCACCATGTCCCGCAGCGCGCCGTATTCGTCGTAGTAGGGCCAGCGCTCGCCGACCCCCTCGGTTTCGGCCACAGTGATCTGCACGTGGTCGATGGTCTGGTTGTTCCACAGCGGCTCGAAGAAGATGTTGCCGAACCGCAGCGCCATCAGGTTCTGCACCGTCTCCTTGCCGAGGTAGTGGTCGATCCGGAATATCCGGTCCTCGCTGAATACGTCCCCCACAGTCGAGTTGATCGCCCGCGAGCTGGCCATGTCGCGGCCGATCGGCTTCTCCAGCACGATCCGCGCTTCGGGGCCCGCCAAGCCCGAGAGTTCCAGCGCCCGGCAGACCCGGCCATAAAGGCTGGGCGACAGGGCCAGGTAAAAGATCGGCCGCCGGGCCTCGCCCACGCTCGCTCGCAGCGGCGCCAGGCCGTCAGGTTCGGCGGCGTTGGCGGCCACATAGTCGGTGCGGTTGGCGAACCGCTTCCAGACCTTCTCGTCGAGCGGATCCGGCGCGGCGCGCGCCGCGATCGTCTTGCGGGCCGCGTCCAGGAAAGCCTCGCGGGACATCTCGGTGCGGGCGGTGGCCACCAGCCTCAGCCGGTCGGGCAGCAGCCCGTCGGCGTCCAGGAAGTAGATCGAGGGCAGCAGCATCCGCTGGGCCAGATCGCCAGTGGCGCCGAACAGGACGAGCACGTCGGCGAGCGCAGCCTCGGCCATGGGGTCACCTCTTGTTGATCGACGGCGCCGGGGGCGCTGCGGGCCTGCTAGCACGTGGCGAGGCAACGCCAAATCCGCTCGCGAAGTTCATCGCAGTCAACCTTGACCATGGATCGGGCTGGACCTTGGTGCGTTAGGGATGCCGGAGGGGCGGCCGTAGTTATGAACGCTCACGACACGATCACTGCAAACCGACCACCGGCGGCGCTGTCGCTGGAAGGCACGGCGCTGTTCCTGGACCTGGACGGCACACTGGCGCCGATCGCCTCGCGTCCGCAGGACGTCAAGCCGACCCCCCGCGTCACCCGGCTGATCGACCGGTTGCACACTGGCCTGGAGGGGCGGTTGGCGGTTCTGAGCGGCCGCACGCTGGCTGACGTGGACCGGATCCTGGAGCGGCGCGTGACGGCGGTGGCGTCCGTTCACGGCCTGATCCGGCGCACCTCGGACGGCGAGATCCTCGACCGGACGCCGCACCCGGAGCTGCCGTCTGTGGAGCAGGCTTGCCGCGAGTTCGCGCAACAGGACTCCGGCCTCATCGTCGAGGATAAGGGCCATAGCATCGCTCTGCACTACCGGCTGGCTCCCGCCTTCGCCGAGAGCGCCGTGGGGCTGGCCCAGGAGCTTGCCGAGCGCACGGGGTTGTCGCTGCAGCCGGGCCACATGGTCGTCGAACTGCGCACCCCCGGCCCGAGCAAGGGCGACTCATTGCGCCAGTTCATGGCCGCACCCCCGTTCGAGGGCGCGGTCCCGGTGTTCGTCGGCGACGACCTGACGGACGAGCCGGCCTTCCGAGCCGCCGCCGCGCTGGGCGGCTACGGCGTGCTGGTAGGGCCGCCCCGGCCCACCGCCGCCCGCTGGCGGATGGCCGACGTCAACGCCGTGCTCGCCTGGCTGGAGGCCGCGCGATGAGCCGCTTGATCGTCGTCTCGAACCGTGTGACGCCGCCCGCCGGCAAGGGCGAGGAGAGCGTTGGCGGCCTGGCCATGGCCCTGGCCGCGGCCTTACGAGAATACTCGGGGATCTGGTTCGGCTGGAGCGGCAAGACCACGCCCGAATTCACCGGCCAGTTCCAGATGCAGAAGTCCGAGGGCGTGACGGTGGCCACCGTCGACCTCGAGGAAGCCGACTACCAGGAGTACTACAACGGCTTCGCCAACAAGACGCTCTGGCCGCTTTGCCATTACCGGATCGACTTGACGGCTTACGACCGCGCGTTCGGCGAGGGCTATGAGCGGGTCAACTGCCGGTTCGCCGAGACCCTGCGCCCGCTGGTCGAGCCCAACGACCTCGTCTGGGTGCACGACTACCACCTGATCCCGCTGGCGCGGGAGCTGCGGCGGCTGGAGCTGAAGAACCGCATCGGATTCTTCCTGCATGTGCCCTGGCCGGCCCACCAGCTGGTCGCCACCCTGCCGCGCCATCGCCAGCTCGTGCAGTCGCTGTTCGACTACGACCTGGTGGGTTTCCAGACCGAGGAATATCTGCAGGCGTTCGAGGAGTACGTCCTGGCCGAAGCGGGGGGCGAACGGCTGCCCGGCGGGCGGCTGCGCGCTTTCGGCCGGACGCTACAGGTCGGCGCCTTCCCGATCGGCATCGATTCCGCCGAGTTCGCGGACCTGCAGCGTTGGCCCAGGGCCCGGCGGACCCACGACATCATGGCCGCCCACACGGTGTTCCGCAGCCTTATCGTCGGCGTCGACCGGCTTGACTATTCCAAGGGGCTGGAGGAGCGGTTTCTGGGCTTCGAGCGGTTCCTGGCCGACAACCCCGACCTGCGCCGCGAGGTGCTGTTCCTGCAGGTGGCCCCAGTCAGCCGCGAGGGCGTGGAGGCCTACCAGGAGATCCGCGCCCGCCTGGACGCCCTGTCGGGCCGGATCAACGGCGAGTACGCCGACCTGGACTCGAACCCGATCCGCTACGTCAACCGCAACTACCGCCGCGACGAGCTGGCGGGCCTCTACCGCGCCGCGCGAGTCGGCCTGGTCACGCCCCTGCGAGACGGGATGAACCTGGTGGCCAAGGAGTTCGTCGCCGCCCAGAGTCCCGAGGATCCCGGCGTGCTGGTGCTCTCCAGGTTCGCCGGCGCCGCCAACCAGTTGTCGGAGGCCCTGCTGATCAACCCCAACAGCCCCGAGGAGATTTCCGAGGCGCTCAAGCGGGCCTTGGCCATGGAGCTTCCGGAGCGAATTCGCCGCTGGCGCGCTCTCTTCGAGAACGTGAGCCGTGAGGACGTCACCGCCTGGCGGGACAGCTTCGTCCGCGCCTTGGAAGGCCTGGAGGAGAGACGGACCGCGCTCGCGAGTTAATGCGCGTCGCAGGCGCGCGACTTTGAGAGGGTCCGAATGGCGTCGCCGAAGCTCGCCAAATACCAGTCGATGCGCGACTTCACCAAAACGGCCGAGCCGTCTGGAGACCAGACGGTCGCGCCCTCGAACCGGCTGCGGTTCGTGATCCAGAAACACGCGGCGAGCCGGCTCCACTACGATTTCCGCCTCGAGCTCGATGGGGTGTTCAAGTCCTGGGCGGTGACCAAGGGCCCGTCCCTCGACCCGCACGATCGACGCCTCGCCGTCGAGGTGGAGGACCATCCCCTCGACTACGGCGACTTCGAAGGGACCATCCCGAAGGGTCAGTACGGCGGCGGCTCGGTGATGCTCTGGGACCGCGGCTACTGGGCGCCCGAGCCGGGCACCAACGCCCACGCTGCGCTCGCCAAGGGCGACTTCAAGATCGTGCTGGACGGGGAGCGGCTGAAAGGCGGCTTCGTGCTGGTGCGGATGAAGAACGATCGCGAGGGCGGGCGCAATTCCAAGAACAACTGGCTGCTGATCAAGCACCGCGACGAGTTCGCCGTCGAAGGCGAAGAGGGCCAGATCACCGAGCGCGACACGACCTCCGTCGCTTCCGGCCGGACCATGGACGAGATCGCCGCGGGCAAGGGCAAGGGGCCCAAGCCCTTCATGCTGACCGGCAAGAAGGCCAGGCCCGCCAACGATGTCTGGCAATCGAACCGGGCCGACGTGCCCGAGGCCCAGCCGAAGGCGGCCGCGCTGGCCGCCCCGCCGCCGCCCAAGCTGAAGGCCGCCGCCCTCCCGGGCTTCGTGCCGCCGCAACTGGCCAGGTCCGTGGACCGGCCGCCGCCCGGCGCGGGATGGGCGCACGAGATCAAGTTCGACGGCTACCGGCTGCAGCTGCGGGTGGAGAAGCACAAGGCGGTGCTGAAGACCCGCTCGGGCCTGGACTGGACCGCCAAGTTCAAGGAGATCGCCGCCGCCGGCGCGGCCCTGCCGGACGGCATCTACGACGGCGAGGCGGTGGCGCTGGACAGCCACGGCTCGCCGGATTTCCCGGCCCTGCAGGCGGCCCTGTCGTCGGGCAAGACGCAGGACCTTGTGTTCTTCGCCTTCGACGTCTTGTTCCTGGAGGGCGAGGACCTGCGCGACCTGCCGCTGCGCGAGCGCAAGGTGCGGCTGCAGCCGGTGATCGAGGCCGCCGGCGCGAAGCTGAAGACCCGGATCCGCTACGTCGACCACTTCGAGACCGGCGGCGATGCGGTGCTGCAGAGCGCCTGCCGCATGAACCTCGAAGGGATCGTGTCCAAGCGCCTCGATGCGCCGTATCGCTCGGGCCGGTCCGACACCTGGCTGAAGTCCAAGTGCCGCGGCGGGCACGAGGTGGTGATCGGCGGCTGGACCGGCGACAAGGGCCAGCTGCGCTCCTTGCTGGTGGGGGCCTACAGGAACGATCAGTTCGTCTACATCGGCAGAGTCGGGACAGGGTTCGGCGCCGCCAAGGTGAAGGAGGTGCTGCCGAAGCTGGTCCCGCTGGCCACCGACAAGAGCCCGTTCAGCGGCCCGGGCGCGCCGAAGAAGGAGCCCAACGTTCAATGGGCGCGGCCCGAGTTGGTGGCGGAGATCGAGTTCGCCGGCTTCACCGGCGAGGGCAAGGTGCGCCAGGCCGCCTTCAAGGGCCTGCGCGCCGACAAGCCCGCCGAGGAGGTGGAGGCCGAGACGCCGGCGCCGCTGGGCGAGGTGGAACTGGCCAATCCCGCGCCAGAGGCCAAGCCGAAGGCCAAGGTCGCCCCGAAGGCGAAGGCGTCCGAGCCGCCTGTCGTTCTGGGCATCGTCATCTCCAATCCGGACAAGCCGCTGTGGCCGAACGCGGCCGGCGACGATACGCCGGTCACCAAGCTCGACCTCGCCCGCTATCTCGAAGCCGTCGGCCCCTGGATGATGGAGCACATCAAAGGCCGCCCCTGCTCGATCATCCGCGCGCCGGACGGGATCGGCGGCGAACAGTTCT
This sequence comes from Phenylobacterium sp., assembly GCF_036263695.1. Taxonomy (GTDB): domain Bacteria; phylum Pseudomonadota; class Alphaproteobacteria; order Caulobacterales; family Caulobacteraceae; genus Phenylobacterium. The sequence continues at coordinate 5,200 of NZ_DATAGM010000118.1, read as the reverse complement.
TCCAGCGCCACGCCCACAAGGGCGCCTCGGCCCTGCTCTCCGAAGTGAAGGTGTTCGGCGACCACAAGCCCTACCTGCAGGTCGACCGCATCGAGGCGTTGATCGCGCTCGCCCAGGTGGCCGCCGTCGAATACCACCCGTGGAACTGCCAGCCCTTCGAGCCCGAGACACCCGGCCGGCTGGTGTTCGACCTGGACCCCGGCCCCGACGTGCCCTTCACCCGGGTCATCGAAGCGGCCTACGACATCAAGGAGCGGCTGGAGGCTCTGGGCCTGGAGAGCTTCTGCAAGACCACCGGCGGCAAGGGCCTGCACGTGGTCACACCGCTCGCGAAGACCCGCGCCAAGGTGGACTGGCCGACGGGCAAGGCCTTCGCCCAGAAGGTCTGCCAGGTGGTCGCCGCCGACGCCCCGGACAAATACCTCGTCAACATGAGCAAGAAGCTCAGGGGCGGGCGGATCTTCCTGGACTATCTCCGCAACGACCGCATGTCGACGGCGGTGGCTCCGCTCTCTCCCCGCGGCCGTGAAGGCGCGACGGTGTCCTTCCCGATCCCCTGGAGCCAGGTGAAGCCGGGGCTGGATCCCAAAAAATACACCATCCGCACGGCGCCCAAGCTGCTGACGAAGACCACCGGTTGGGAAAGCTACTGCGACGCGGAGCGCCCGCTGATCGACGCGATCAAGAAGCTCAAATAGCCTCCTCATCCCGGACGGCCTGCAAGGCCGATCCGGGACCCAGCACTGCGCCAGATTCCTGGGCCCCGGCTCTCCAGCCCGCTCACGCCGGGTTGCGGTCGGGATTACGGTAGAGGCAGTCCTCGCGCCTCGGCCCGCTAGGCGCTCTTGCGCGCCGGCGCCTTCTTCGCGGCGGGCTTCTTCGCCGCCGCGGCCTTTGCAGGCGCCTTCTTGGCCGCCGGCTTGGCCTTCGACGTGGCGATCTTCGGCGGGTCGGCGGCCTTCTCGGCGGCGGCCTTGCGCGAGGTGGAGGCGGCCGGCTTCTTCGCCGCGCCGCCGGATCCGCCGCCCTGGCCGAGGCTGCGGCGCAGGGCTTCCATGAGGTCGATGACCTCGGCCTCCTTCGGCTTTTCGGGCGTGCCGACCGTGTGGCCCTTCTCCTTCTCCTTGATCAGCGCCCGCAACGCGTCCTCGTAGCGGTCGTTGAACTTGGACGGATCGAACGGGCCTTCCTGCTGCTTGATGATCTGGGTGGCGATGTCGACCATCGCCTTGTCGGGCTTCACGTCGGGAATGTTGTCGAACACCTCGGCCGGGTTCTTCACCTCGCGGTTCGAGCGCAGGCTGTAGGCGAGGATGCCGAGGTCGCGCGGCTCCAGCGCCATCAGCCGCTCGCGCTGGTGCATGACTAGGCGGCCCAGCGCGACCTTGCCGGAGTTCTCCATCGCCTCGCGGATAACGGTGAAGGCCTCGACCGCCATCTCCCCGTCCGGGACCAGGAAGTAGGGGTCGTTCCAGTAGAGCCGGTCGATCTCGGCCTCGTCCACGAACCGCTCGATGTCCAGCGTGCGGGTGGTGGAGAGCCGGACGTTCTTGATCTCCTCGTCGGTGATGACGACGTAGCGGCCCTTCTCGACCTCGTAGCCCTTGACGATTTCGCTGCGGTCCACCGGCCCGGTCTCCGGATCGGTGGGGATCATCCGGATCCGGTTGTGCGTCTCCTTGTGCAGCATGTTGAAGCTGACATCGCCGCTGCGCGAGGTGGCGGTGTAGAGCGCGACCGGGCAGCTGACCAAGGACAGGCGCAAGTAGCCCTGCCAGGTCGGACGGGTGGCCATGAGACGTCTCCGCGACTTACCAGAGTCCGGAAACGCCGGCGCAGGCGAATCAGTTCGGAGGCAATGCCAAGGTTGGCAGAATTGCGGCGTCCTGAGCATCGAACTCGGGGTCCCGGAAGCCTGAGCGGACGCCGGCCTGGGCGCCGAACTCCACCAGTTCGTCCTTCGCCGGCCGGTATTTCGGCCAGGCGACGTCGCAGGTCGGCGCGCCGGTCTTGGCGAAGGCGACCCAGCAGCCGTGCACCAGCTTGGCCATCGCCCGGTCCTCGTCGGTGATCGCCGACTCCGGCGTGCGGCGGCCCCAGTACTCGAACACGTACTGGATCTCGGCGGCGTGGGCGGCGGTGGTCATGGCCGGGCGGAAGCGGCCGCCGACGTAGGAGAAGTGGTAGAGCCAGGCCGGTTTGCCGTCGGCGGCCTGGGCGGCCACCCAGCGGGCGGGCGCGCCGAAGACCGCGTCGGTGAAGGCCGTGCGCGGCAGCCGCTCGCCGCCCGCGGCCGATTCATCGGCGTAGGCCGGGCTCTGGGCCGCCGGGAAGCGGGCCGCCGCGGCGGCCGGATCGGGCACGCGCGGGCCCATCAGCGAGTCCTCGCCGCTGTTCCAGCCGATAATCAGCGGTACGTCGATCTCGCGGCCGGCGGCGAAGGCCTGGGTGGGGGTTTCCTTCAGCAGCCGCCCGTCCGGGAACGGCCCGTAGCTGCCGCCGCCCTTGGCGATCAGCTCGTCGGCGGGAGCCGCGCGCAGCTGCTCCGGCGTCGCGGCCGCGCCGGACAGGCCGAGCTTCTCGGCGACGGCCGCGCCTTCGCTCTCCGCCTTGGTCAGCCCCTCGGGTTGGAACCAGCCCAGGCCCGATTGGACGACCGCCTTGTGGAACAGGCCCTTGGCCTTGGGCGTGGCCAACAGGTGCAAGATGCTCATGCCGCCGGCGGACTCGCCGAAGACGGTGACGTTGCCCGGATCACCGCCGAACGCCGCGATGTTGCGCTTCACCCACTCCAGGGCCGCAATCTGGTCCATCAGGCCGTAGGAGCCCAGCGGCTCGGCTGCGCCGGCGGCCTTGGTCAGCGCCGGGTGGGCGAAGTAGCCGAGCGGGCCCAGGCGGTAATTGATCGACACCACCACCACGCCGTCGCGGGCGAAGTTCTGGCCGTCGTAGACCCAGCCGGCGCCGGTCGTGTGCGAACCGCCATGGATCCAGACCATCACCGGCGCCTTCTTCGCCTTGAGTGGGGCGAAGACGTTGAGCTGCAGGCAGTCCTCGGAGGTGGGCCCGTTCGCCCCGCCGCCGTTCGGCTTGCCGTTGGCGTTCATCCGCTGCGGGCAGGAGGGGCCGTTCTTCGTGGCGTCGCGCCGGCCCTGCCAGCCGAGCGGCCTCTGCGGCGGCCTCCACCGCAGCGGCCCGACCGGCGGCGCGGCATAGGGCACGTTGCGGAAGATCCTCGCCCGCTCCGTCGCCTCGCCGACGAGTTCGCCGCTCTCGACCCGCACGACCGGCGCCTCGGCGCACGCCGCGGTCCCGAGGGCGAGCGCCGCGATCCCGGCGATGAAGGCGATGGCGCGCCGCATGTCTGTTCCGCTCCCCGTGTTCTTCGGGCGAGCTTTGCCGGGCGAGCCGGCGCCACGCAAGCACCCCCTTCTTCCCCTGCGCAGCGGGGAAGGAAGATCGGGCAGGCGGCCGCGGCGTGACCTGCGTCTGCGCTCGCTTTAGAGTGGCGATGCCAGGCAAGCGGTGAGGCTGTGAATGTCTGAGAGGGACGACCTGGATCAGAGGGTGGCGATGGCGATCAACGTCACCATGACGGCGATCCTGCTGATCCTGGCAGTGTCGTTGGCCTTGTGGACGTTCGCGAAGGACTTGGTGGCGGTGCTGAGCACCTACCAGTCGCTCGGCGAGGTCGACCAACGCAGCTTGGACGCGGTCTTCCAAAGCACGTCGCTTCTGGCCGCGACGGTCCCGCTGGCCTTGTGGGGCGTAGGGAAGGGTCTCGACCTGCTGAAGCGTCGGCGAGGCTAGCTCGTCGGGCGCTCCGTGATCCCTCGCTAGTGGAAGTCCCTACTTCGGATGAGTCCACCGTCGACCTTGGAGCGCACCCTCGGCGTCGTCTCGTCCTCGCGCAGCTGCGAGAGGGCGCTGGAGAGGTCGACGAACTGGTCGGCGACCAAGTGGATGACCTCGCCTTCGCGCTGAAGCTTGCCGCGGACGATGATGAAGGACGAGGTCATCACCAGCTTGCGGTGGCGCTCGAAGACGTCCTTCCAGACGACGATGTTGGCGGGGCCGGTCTCGTCCTCCAGGGTCAGGAAGGTGACGCCCTTGGCGGTGCCGGGTCGCTGGCGGATCAGCACCAGTCCGCCGACCGCCACGCGCCGGCCGTTCGTCAACTCGGTGAGCTTGGAGCAGGGCACGGCCCCCGCCTTGGCCAGCTGCTCTCGGAAGAAGGTCACCGGGTGAGCCTTCAGGGACAGGCTCAGGGTCCGGTAGTCCTCGGCCACGTGCTGCGGTAGGGCCATGTCGGGCAGTGCGACGCCGGCCTCGGTGACGCCCATGCGGGCCAGCAGGGGCGCGTCGGTCTCCACCTTGGCCTCGCCTACCAGGCCCTTCACGGCCCACAGCGCGTCGCGGCGGGATAGGCCCAGGCTGCGGAACACGTCCGCCTCGGCCAGCAGCTCCAGCGTCCGCCGCGAGAGCCGGCCCCGGCGGGCGAGGTCGGGGATGGTGCGGGCGCCGGCGACGCGGGCGTCGATCAGGCGGCGGACCTCCTCCTCCTTCAGGCCGCGGATCTGGCGAAAGCCCAGGCGTACGGCCTTCAGGGGGCCGGTCCGGCCGTGCGGATGCGGCCGCTCTTCCCGCACCTCCGCCGCCTCCTCGAGGGTGCAGTCCCAGTCGCTGGCCAGGATGCAGGGGGCGCGGACCTCCACCCCGTGCTCGCGCGCATCGCGGACCAGTTGGGCGGGCTGGTAGAAGCCCATCGGCTGGGAGTTGATCAGCGCCGCGCAGAAGGCGTCCGGATAGGCCCACTTGATCCAGGACGAGGCGTAGACCAGCAGGGCGAAGCTGATCGCGTGGCTCTCCGGGAATCCGTAGGAGCCGAAGCCCTCGATCTGCTTGAAGCAGCGCTGCGCGAACTCGACGTCGTAGCCGCGCGAGACCATCCCCTCGACGAACTTCTGCCCATAGACCCCGACGCTGCCATAGTGGCGGAAGGTGGCCATCGCGCGCCGAAGCCCGTTGGCCTCGGCGTCGGTGAACTTGGCCGCCTCGATGGCCAGCCGCATAGCCTGTTCCTGGAAGAGGGGCACGCCCAGGGTCTTGCCCAGCACCTGCTTCAGCTCGTCGGCCGGGCCGTGCTCGGGGGCGGGCGCGGGAAACTCGATCCGGTCCTTGCCCTCGCGTCGGCGCAGGT
>NZ_DATAGM010000117.1:0-6571 GCF_036263695.1 Phenylobacterium sp. | reverse complement strand
GGCCGAAGGCGACGTTCAGCGGCTCGAAGAAGCCCACATCGACGCGGCGCGCCACGTCGATTCCCAGCACCAGCTGGTCGTAGCTCATGCCGCCGTCGTCGAAGGTGGTCGGCGACAGCGCGCCGTACGTGGCGTTGCCGGTGTTGAGGCCCGAGTAGTTGATCTCGTTCCGGCCCCACACGACGTTCACGTCCACGTTGAAGCCCGCCACCTCACCCTTCAGCCCGACCGCGGCGGTGACGTCCTCGATGTCCGCCCCGATGAGCGGCAGGAAGCCGGTCGGGTAGATGGCCTGCAGGGCGGTGGCGGCGGCCAGGGTCGAGCCGGCCAGCGCCCGCGGGTTCGCGGCGCTGGCGCCCTCGCGGGTCTGGTAGCCGGCCCAGCCGTAAAGGCCCCAGGTCTCGTTCAGCGGCAGCCCGGCGTTGGCGTAGAAGTTCCAGGACTCCACCTCAGGATCCCCGTAGCGCGAGTTGATCACCGGCGGATTGACCCGCACGTCGATGTCGCCGCGGCTGGTCGGGTCGCGCTGCAGGTATTCGCCCGACAGCGTGACGAAGCCCTCGGGGCCCAGCGGCAGGCCGGTCCAGCCCTGCACGGTCACCGTCTGGCCGTCGTTCTCGTCGCGCCCGCCGGTGTTGCGGGGCGTCTTCACAGTGGTGGCGTACTGGCCGTAGGTGACGCTGAGGCCGCCGCCCTCGCGCGCCTCGCGCAGGCGCAGGTTGATCACCCCTGCAATGGCGTCGGAGCCGTACTGGGCCGAGGCGCCTTCGCGCAGCACCTCGATGGTCTCCAGGGCGACGGTGGGGATGGCGTTCAGGTCGACGGCCGCCGAGCCGCGGCCCACCGACCCGTTGACGTTGACCAGGGCCGAGGCGTGGCGGCGGGTGGAGTTGACCAGCACCAGCGTCTGGTCGGGCGCCAGGCCCCGCAGGGTCGCCGGGCGCACGTGGTCGGTGCCGTCGGTGATCGCCGGCCGTGGGAAGTTGATCGACGGGGTGACGGTTGACAGCGACTGGGCGAGCTCGGTGGTTCCGGTGCGCGAGAGCGCCTCGGCGCTGACCACGTCGACCGGCGCGAGGGTGTCGAGCCGCGAACGGCCTTCGGTGCGGGTGCCGGTGACGACCAGCTCCTCGACCTCCGCCTCCTGGCGGGCCTGGGCGCTGGCGCCCGAGGTGAGAAGCGTGGCGGCGGAAGCGGCGGCGAAGAGAGCTAGGCCATAGCGCATGGAAGGTTTCCCCCCGGAGCGCGGCCGCGCCTCATGCGCTGTGTTGGAGCCCGCGCCCCTCGAAGCTTCAGCTAACCTGCGGATTCGTCCGGCAAAAAGGGCGCTGAAGACACACCGAACAGCAAAACGGCGCGGGCCTTGCGGGCCCGCGCCGTCTGTTCGTCGATCGGTTCGGAAAGCTTACGCTTCCGCGCCGTACTCGGCCTGTTGCTGGCCGGCGCCGCCTTCGAGGAGCTCGGCGGCGGCCTGGTCGGCCGCGAGACGCTCTTCCTCGAACTGGCTGGCGATGATGTTCTCGCCGCGGGCCTGCCGGTCAGCCTCGTCCTGGCTGCGGGCGATGTTGAGGGTCACCGTGACGACCACTTCGGCGTGGAGGCGGACCTTCACGTCGTGCATGCCCAGGGTCTTGATCGGCTTGTCGAGCACGACCATCGCCCGGTCGACCTTGCCGCCTTCGGCGTTGATCACGTCGGCGACGTCACGGCCGGAGACCGAGCCGTAGAGCTGGCCGCTCTCGCCGGCCTGACGGATCAGGACGTAGGAGGTGCCGTCGAGGTTCTCGCCCGCCTTGGCCGCGGTTTCGCGGGCCTTGGCGTTGCGAGCCTCGATCTCGACGCGCTGGGCTTCGAAGACCTTCTTGTTGGCTTCGTTGGCGCGCAGGGCCTTTTGGCGCGGCAGCAGGTAGTTGCGGGCGTAGCCGTCCTTCACGTTGACGACGTCGCCGAGGCCGCCCCAGCCTTCCACGCGCTCCAGGAGGATCACTTTCATCGGGTGGTCCTCCTTACTTCACGACGTAGGGGAGCAGGGCCAGGAAGCGGGCGCGCTTGATGGCCTTGGCCAGTTCGCGCTGCTTCTTGGCCGACACGGCGGTGATCCGCGAGGGCACGATCTTGCCGCGTTCGGAGACGTAGCGCTGCAGCAGCTTCACGTCCTTGTAGTCGATCTTCGGCGCGTTGGCGCCCGAGAACGGGCAGACCTTCCGGCGGCGGAAGAACGGGCGGCGAGCGCCGCCGGCGGGCGCGCCGGGGGCCGGCGCGGCGACAGTGGTTTCGTCGGTCATTGACGGCCTCCCTCGGGCGTGAACGGACGGTCGCCGCGATCAGGGCGATCGCCGCGCTCAGGGCGGTCGCCGCGGTCGCCGCCGGCGAACGGACGGTCGCCGCCGCCGAACTCGTCACGCGGACGTTCGCGGTCCCGATCCCGGCGCGCCAGGATGGGGGAGAGCTCCAGGTCGAGCTCGTCGACCCGCACGGTCAGGTAGCGCAGCACGTCCTCGTTGATGGACAGCTGGCGCTCCATCTCCTTCACCGCCGGCGCCGGGGCGTCGATGGCGAGCAGGGAGTAGTGGCCCTTGCGGTTCTTCTTGATGCGGTAGGTGAGGTTACGAAGGCCCCAGTACTCGATCTTGGCGACGGCTCCGCCTTGCTCTTCGATGAGCGTCTTGAGCGTGTCGTTGAGGGCTTCGGCCTGTTGCGGCGAGATATCCTGCCGCGTGATGACGACGTGTTCGTATAGCGCCATGGCGTCCTTCTTCCGGTGGCGGAAGGCGGCGCGTCCGGCGGCGGAAGGTCCGCCGGAAACGATGGATCTGGCCGCGGCGGTGCGGGAGTGAATCTCCCGACCCTTTAAGGCTCCGCGACAGACCGCCTTCCAGGAAAGCGCGGGCAAATAGGGGAAAACCGCCGCAAAGGCAAGGTTTACCTCCCCAGCCGCGCCCGGAGGCAGGCGCTAACGCAGCTCCACCGTCTTGCCGTCCACGGTGATCCGCTCGATCCGCATCTCGGCGGCGCCGTCGGTGCGGGGATAGCCCTCGAGGGTCACCCGCTTGCCAGGCGCGAGCATCTCGCGCGTCAGGCCCCGGTTCTGCATGCGCAGGACGGGGGCGAGGATCACGTCCCAGGTCTTGCCCTGGTACGACACCTTGGCGCTGCCGTGCGGGTTGCCCCAGACCACGTTGGTGAGCGGCGCGGTGTGCTTGATGATCTTGCCGGAGTCGTAGGAGCTCCAGCCGTGATGGGCGAGGGCGGCGGCGGGCAGCACGAGGGCGGCGCAGGCGGCCGCGACGGGGACAATGCGGAACATGGGCGAGCCTCCTTCTGAGGGTCCGCCATCCTAGCTCACGCGCCGCGGACGATCACGCCTTCGGATGAGAGGCCCTGGGCCGCGCAGAGGGCGCGGTAGGAGGCGAGGACCGAGTGGGCGTCGGTGACGCTCAGCACCTGGCCGGCGGCGTCGACGTTCACATTGGCCCCGTAGATGGCGAACCACACCTGGGTCACGCCTTGTTGGTCCTTGGGGATGGTCAGCGTGTGGAGCGACCCTGCCGGCTCGTAAAGGTAGGAGCCGGGGCTGTTCACCACGTCCGGATACTCCGAATAGAACCAGCGCCCCTGCTCGGTGACCGCGAACACCGAGCCCGTATGGTAGTGGGTCTGGATCTGGTGGCCGGGCCGGAAGCGGGTGCGCACCACCCACAGGCCCTGGCCGAGATCGACCTGCAGCAGCTGCAGCGAATTGCCCTCGCCGACCTGCGCGAACGGCACCTCGTCGATGCCGCGATGCAAGGCCTCGTGGCCGACCGGCGGCAGGGGCACGGCGCGGACCGTGCGGGGGGCTGCGTCGTCCATGTCGCTCTCCGTCTCAGGCGAAGCGGACAGCGTAGATCGGCGGCAGGCGGGCGGGAAGGCCGCTCCAGGTCTCGCCGCCGTTTTCGGTGAGCCACAGCCCGCCGGTGGTGGACCCCATGGCCAGCCGCTCGCCGGTGGCGTCGATGTCGAGGCCGTGGCGATAGACGAGGTCGTAGCTGACGTCCTGCGGTAGCCCTGCGCTGAGCACGTCGAAGCTCTTGCCGCCGTCCCGGGTGCGGGTGACCACCAGCTTCTGGTCGACGGGGTAGCGGAACTCGTCCTTCACCGCCGGGACGAACCAGGCGCAGTCCGGATCCTTGGGGTGCACGGCCACCGCGAAGCCGAAGCTGGAGGGCGGCGCCTTCAGCTCCTGCCAGCCGTCGATGCCGCCGGTGGAGCGGAAGACGCCGTTGTGGTGCTGGATCCAGTAACTGTCCGGCGCGGCCTCGCAGCGGACCATCCGGTGCGGGTCCTGGGTGGTCGGATCGCTCGCCTGCTCGGGCGGCAGGTATTCGGCCCGCAGGCCCTGGCCGCCGAGGCTCCAGGTCTCGCCGCCGTTGCGGGTCTCCCACACCCCGCCGCAGGACACGGCGACGGCGATGGACCGGGAGTCGCGCGGGTCGACGCTGATCGAGTGGACTCCCGGCATGTCGTAGCCGCCGCCGAACCACTGCTCCCGGCGAGGATCGTCCCAGAGGCTGCGGACCAGGCTCCAGCTCTCGCCGCGGTTCGCGCTGTGGAACAGGCCGCCGGGCAAGGTGCCGGCCCACAGCACGCCCGGCTCGTCGGCCCCGCCGGTCTCCAGCGACCAGATCAGCTTCAGGGCGGGCGCCTCCTCGCCCTCGCCGACGCCCTCGTAGGAGGGGACCGCGACCTCGGTCCAGCTGGTCCCGTCGTCTTCTGAGCGGTGCAGCTTCACGCCGAAGTGGCCAAGATCCAGGGCCGCGTAGAGCGTCCCGTCGCGGGCGTCCTTCAGCGCCGCGCTGATCGGCGAGCCCAGGAAGTGGGCCTTGGCGTGCGTCCAGCCGCCGCCGTCCCGGCGCACCTCGATCAGCCCCTTGCGGGTGGAAACCAGCAGCCGGTCGGACATCGCCCCCTCCTGTTAGCCGCCCGAGAGGGCCTGGAAGACATAGACCTCGCTCGTCTCGCCGACCGGCAGCGACAGTGCGCTCTGGCGCGGCTTCAGCGTCCCGTCCACGAAGATGGCGATGTGTTTGCGAACCCGGCCATGGTCGTCGAGCACGTAACCCTTCAGCCGCGGATAGTCGGCCGCGACGGCCTGGATGAGCTCGCCCACCGTGGCGCCGGCGTACTCCACCGGCTCGCAGGGCCCCACGGCCTCGAGGTGGCGGGTGAAGGCGATCCTGGCCATGGCGAGGAGCGTGCCGAAAGATCGGCGTTCGTTCAACCGGAAGGTTGATCACAAGCTTCAAGATCCTCCCCCTTCGCAGGGGGAGGGGGGCCGCCGAAGGCGGTGGAGGCGGTTCACGCGCACCTCAGTCCCTGGGGGAGAGCTCCCCCTGTGGGGGAGCGTCTTGGCTAGGCGGCCAGCTTCAGCAGTTCCGGCGGGGCCTCGAACACGCGGACGATCTCTTCCTCGCGGTCGTCGTAGAGGACCGAGACGCCGGCGGCGCGGGGCAGGGCCTCGCCGAGCCAGGTGCGCACCTCCGGGTCGGCCAGGCGGTCGTCGGAGAGGCGCATCAGGGTGCGGCCGCCGCCCTGGTCCACCAGGATGTCGGAGAAGCGGAGCACGGCCGTGACGACCGCCCCGGGCAGCGGCGTGCGGACGGGCGCGGAGACGGGGAGGGGGGACTTGCGGCGGCGGGGGCGGAAGCTGCGGTTCATCGTCTGACCTCGGTTGCCGGAGCGGCTTTCCTGAGGTCTGATGCCCAGCAGCGACAGAATCGGACGCAGGAGAACGAATGCGGCACGAAAAGGCTTCCCGCCTCCTGCAAATGGCCCGGCTGCTGGCCGGGACCGCCGAAGGGCTGACGCTGGACGAGCTCGCCGAACGGATGGGCGTCGGCCGGCGCACCGCCGAGCGGATGCGCGACGCCGTGCGCGAGGTCTTCCCTCAGCTGGAGGAGGTGGAGGATCCGCCGACCAAGCGGTTCCGCATCCCATCGGGCCTAGACGGCCTGTTCCAGGCGCCGACCGCCGATGAGTTGGTGGCCCTGCGCACCGCGGCCGACAACCTGGAGAACTCCGGCGCCCACGCCCGGGCCGCGGCCCTGCAGTCCCTGGAGCAGAAGATCCTCTCCTCAACGAGGGCTCCGACCCGGCGGCGCCTCGCGCCTGATCTCGAAGCCCTGCTGCAGGCCGAGACCATCGCCGTCCAGGCCGGCCCGCGACCGTTCGAGGACGAGGCGGTGCTGAGCGCGGTGCGCGAGGCGGTCAAATCGCTGAAGACCCTGCGCTTCCGCTACGAGGGCGGCAGCGCGCCGGGGCGCGTGCGGGAGGTCACGCCGTTCGGGATCCTGTTCGGCCGCTCCAACTACCTGGTGGCGGCGGAAGGGACGGGCGGGGAGCCGCGCACCTGGCGCCTCGACAGGGTGCGCGACATCGAGGTCACCGACCGGCCGGGCTCTCGGCCGGAGAGCTTCTCGCTGCAGGACTTCGCGGACGAGAGCTTCGGCATCTATCACGACGCCGTCGAGGACGTGGTTCTCAGGATCCGCCCGCATGGGGCTGAGGACGCCCTGGGCTGGCGCTTTCACGC
>NZ_DATAGM010000116.1:0-14090 GCF_036263695.1 Phenylobacterium sp. | reverse complement strand
TACTTCGGCGGCGGGGCCTACGGCATCGAGGCCGCCTCCCAGCGCTACTTCGGCAAGAGCGCCGACAAGCTGACGGTCGGCGAGAGCGCCCTGCTGGCCGGGATGATGAAGGGGCCGTCGCGCTACAGCCCCGTCTCGGCCACCGACCGCGCCGCCCGCCGTGCGACCATCGTGCTGGACGAGATGGTCCGCTACCGGGCGATCACGCCCCAGCAGCGGGACGAGGCGTTCAAGAACCCGGTGCGGGTCAACCCGACCCTCGCCAACCAGCGGGCCCAGTACTTCGTCGACTGGGTGGACGACCAGGTCCGCACCCTGCTCGGCGAGCCCACCGAGGACCTGGTCGTGGAGACCACCCTCGACCTGCCGCTGCAGGGCGCGGCCGAGGAGTCGCTGCGCAAGGGCGTGGCCGCCGGCCGCAAGCAGGGCGCCGAGCAGGCGGCGCTGGTCGCCCTGGACGGCGAGGGACGGGTCCGGGCCTACGTCGGCGGCGCGGACTACAACAAGAGCCAGTACGACCGCGCTGCGATGGCCCGCCGCCAGGCCGGCTCGGCCTTCAAGCCCTTCGTCTACCTTACCGCCATGGAGCAGGGCCGCACGCCCTGGACCCCGGTGGTCGACGAGCCGATCAAGATCGGCAGGTGGGAGCCGCGCAACTACACGAACGACTTCAAGGGCCCGATGACCGTCCAGTCGGCGCTCGGCCAATCGATCAACACCGTGGCCGCCCGCCTGGCCAGCGAGGTCGGCACCGGCAACGTGGCCTCCACGGCCCGGCGGCTGGGGATCAGCTCGAAGATCCAGCTCGACCCCTCGATGGCGCTCGGCGCGGTGGAGGTGAGCCCCCTGGAGATGGCCCAGGCCTACACGCCCTTCTCCAACGGCGGCTTCTCGGCCAAGGCCTACGGGATCGAGCGGATCCGCACCACCGATGGGCGGGTGCTCTACGACCGCAACGTCGATCGACCGGCCCGTCAGGCGGTGATCGGCACCCCGGCGCTGCAGTACATGAACCAGATGATGCGCACCGTGGTCAGCTCCGGCACGGGCACGAGCGCCGCCATCCCAGGCTACGACCTGGCCGGCAAGACCGGCACCACCAGCGACTATAAGGACGCCTGGTTCGTCGGCTACACCGGCGGCTTCGTGACCGCCGTTTGGACCGGCAAGGACGACAACAAGCCGATGCGCCGGGTGACCGGCGGCGGCGTGCCCGCCCGCATCTGGCGCGACTTCATGGCCAGGGCCCTGCCGCGCCTGAACGCGCCCGCCATCCCCGGCGGCGTCATCGAGCCCCAGCCCGCCGAGCCCGATCCGATCGGCGATCTGCTCAGCCCCGCCGGCGAACCGCTGCCCGACGATCAGGGCGGCGAGCTCCCGCCGCCGCCGCTGGCCGAAGCCCCGCCGCCCCGCGACTACGAAACGGCGCCTTACTGAGGATCTGCCCCCTCAGGGGGAGCTGTCCCGAAGAAGCTGAGGGGGTTCAGGCGCTCAGACTTGGACCCGCGAGCCTTCGAGTCGGCGCGTGGGAACCCCCTCCGCCGTTTCGCGGCTCCCCTCCCCCTGCGGGGAGGATCCTACTCCGCTCCGAAGGCGTGCAGGCGCACGCCGTGCGAGCGCAGCCAGGCTCTGTGCGGGCGCTCGTCGCCGATCAGGCGACGGACGTGGGCCCAGAAGCGCTGGGAGTGATTGAGCTCCAGCAAGTGGGCGCACTCGTGGGCGGCGACGTAGTCGGCGACCGCCCAGGGGGCCAGCGCTAGGCGCCAGGAGTAGCGGATCGAGGCCGGCTTCTTGCCGTAGGCGGCCCGGCAGGAGCCCCATCGCGACTTGGCGTCGGCCACGGCTATGGCCGGCAGCGGCACGTCCAGCACGTCGCAGTGGCGTTGCGTGCGCTCGGTCAGCACCTCCAGCGCGTGGGCCTTCAGCGCGCGGATGGCGGCCAGAGCGTAGGCGCGGCCCTCGCCCGGGGCGCTGATCCGAGCCACTCCGTCCGCGCCGGGCGGGGTCCACCTCGGGCGGCCGGCCCCCTGCTCCAACCGGCACGGCTGGCCAAATACGGTCAGGGTCAGGCCGGGGGCGATCGGCTGCGGGTCCGGCAGCTCGGCGAGCCGCTCCTGGATCCAGGCCAGCCGGTCCTTGGCGAAGGCGGCGGCCTCGGCGAGGCGACGTGGGCTCGGGGCGGTGGCGACGATCTCGCGGCGCGTGCGGTCCAGCCTAAGGTTCACCCGCCGTGCGCGGCGGTTGACCTTCAGGCGGATCACGAGGCCGGCCATCTCCAGCCGGTCCCCGTCGGCGAGGGCGCGGCCGAAGACGGACATGGAGCAAGACTTAGGCTGCTTCTCTCCGCATGCCTACGCGCGCTTGATGGGCTGCGATGAAGTCCCGCACCCGCGGGTAGATCTCCTCGCGGAACCGGCGGCCGTTGAACACGCCGTAGTGGCCGACCACCGGCTGGATGTAGTCGACCTGCAGGTCGGGCGACAGGCCGGCGCACAGCTTGTGCGCCGCCTGGGTCTGGCCGATGCCGGAGATGTCGTCGTTCTCGCCCTCGACGGTCATCAGCGCGACGTCGGTGATCGCCTCCGGCCGCACGCGGCGGCCGTGGTGATAGAGCTCGCCCTTGGGCAGCAGGTAGTTCTGGAACACCACATCGATGGTCTGGAGGTAGAACTCCTCGGTCAGGTCCAGCACCGAGAGGTACTCGTCGTAGAACTCCAGGTGCTTGTCGGCCGAGTCGCCGTCGCCCTTCATCAGGTCCTGCAGGTACTGCAGGTGAGCGCTCTGGTGCCGCTCGATGTTCATCGACATGAAGCTGTAGAGCTGCACGAAGCCGGGATAGACCCGACGGCCCATGCCGCCGTAAGGCGGCGGCACGGTGTAGATCATGTTGGATTCGAACCAGGCGAAGGGCTTCTCCTCCGCCAGCTTGTTGGTCACCGTCGGCGAGAGCCGCGCATCGATCGGCGAACCCATGATGGTCATGGAGGCGGGCCGGGCGGCGTCGCCCTCCTCGCTCATCAAGCTGGCGGCGGCCAGCACCGCAGGACCGGGCTGGCAGACGGCGATCACGTGGGCCCGCGGACCCAGCACCGTCAGCATGTCCCGCACGTGGTCGATGTAGTCGTGGAAGTCGAACCGGCCGTCGAGGATCGAGACGTCCCGGGCGTTCGACCAGTCGGTGATGAACACCTCGTGGTCCTGCAGGAAGGCCTCGACGGTGCCGCGCAGCAGGGTGGCGTAGTGGCCCGACAGCGGGGCGACGATCAGCACCGTGGGCTCGGGCGCCGTGCGCCCCGCGGCCCGCATGTCGGCCTCGTCGCGGCGGAAGTGGGTGAGCTTCACCCAAGGGCTGGACCAGACGACCTCGGGCGTCACCGCCACCTTGCGGCCCGCAACCTCGACGCTGTCGACGTTCCAGGCGGGGCGGCCGTAGCGGCGGGTCAGGTTGGCGATCAGGTCGGCGGAGGCGTAGAGCCGCCGGCCGAGCGGGGTGTCGCGGCCCGGGTTCAGGGGCGAGCTCCAGAAGTCGCGCGTCATGCGGGCGGCCAGGCGCAGCGGCGCGGACTGGTAATAGCCCGCCTCATAGAGTGTGTAGAGCATTCCGCCCCCTTCTCTCGCTGCAGCGCAGCATGCGCGCCGCCTAGTTAGGAAGTCCACTACGGGCTTCCCAGTTCCGCGGCGCAACACGAAACACGCTGCGGGAGAAGCAGCTCTAGCTTAGCTGTGAGCGATCAGCGACGCGGCGCTACAGCGCAGCTTCGCGCCTCAGTCGCCCTGCTTCTCCATCTCGCGTGCGATCACGTCGGCCGCCTGGTCGGGGCCGAGCTGGTGGGCGACGGCGTTGGCGAAGCGGCCCTTGGGGTCCATCAGGTAAACCGCCGAGGTGTGGTCCACGAGATAGCTGTCGGGGCAGTCCTGCGGCGCCTTCAGCTTGGCGCGCTCCGCCGGGCTCTCGGCCGGGCAGCTCAGGCTGGCGTAGACCTTGTAGGCCTTGGTGACCTGGGCGACCTGCTCGGGCGAGCCGGTCAGACCAACCACGCCGGGGAAGTTGGAGAGGTAGGTCGCCACCTGCTGCGGCGTGTCCCGCCCCGGGTCCACCGAGACGAAGACGATCTGCAGCTTCTCCGCCCGCCTGCCCAGCTTGGCCTTCGCGTCGAGCAGGGTCTGCAGCGTCGTCGGGCAGACGTCCGGACAGTAGGTGAAGCCGAAGAAGACGGCGCTCCACTTGCCCTGAAGCAGGGACTGGTCCGCCGGCCGGCCGGCCGTGTCCGCCATTTGGAACGGCCCGCCGATCGAGGAGGCCGGCGGCGCCGCGTCGGACCGGGAAAACACCCCCGCCTGCCAGGCGAGCCCGACGCCCAGGGCGGCGGCGATCGCCACGATCAGGGCCAGGATCCAGGAACGTCTTGCCATGGCAGGTCCTTAATGGGCTCGTCAGCTGGATCGATCTCGACGATCCTGGGAGCTCGATGGCGACACTCACCAACCATGAGGCGGCGGGCGGGACGGCGGTCGTCGATAGGCGAGCGCCGGCGTCGCTGCAAGCCGAACCCGTTCTGGGCGGCGGCGGCGCGCGGCCGGGCCGGCTGAAGGTCCGCACGCTCGTCAACCTGCGCTGGCTGATCATCGCCGGCGAGGTGGTGATCCTGGCCTTCGTCGGCCTGATCATGGGCTTTTCCGCGCCCTACGAGCTGTGCTTCGGCCTGATCTGCCTGTCCGCCTGGCTGAACCTGCTGATCAGCATCGCATCCCCCGGACAGCGGACCGCCGGCGACTGGGAGGCGGCCGGCCAGCTGGGCCTCGACATCGCCCAGATCACCGGCCTGGTCTACCTGACCGGCGGGGCGGGCAACCCCTTCATGCTGATCCTGATCGCCCCGGTCACGGTCGCGGCCGCCACCCTGCCGCGGCGCCAGCTGCTGACCGTCGGCGGCCTGGCGATCGCCGCCTCGCTGGGGCTGGCCTTCTTCGCCTGGCCGAACGGGGCGTCCGAGCTTGCGCCGCTTCCCTACCGCCTCGGGGCGGCGGCGGCGAACCTGGCGGGCATCGTGCTGATCGCCGGCTATGTGCGTCAGGCCGCCGAGGAGTCGGCGCGGATGGCCCTGGCGCTGGACGTCACCCAGGCGGTGCTGGCCCGCGAGCAGCGGCTCTCCGCGCTGGGGGGCCTGGCCGCCGCCGCGGCCCACGAGCTCGGCACCCCGCTGGCCACCATCACCATCGTCGCCAAGGAATTGGCCCGCGAGGCGCCGACCCCTCAGGTGAAGGAGGACGCCGAGCTCTTGATGGCCCAGACCGAGCGCTGCCGCGAGATCCTGCGCCGGCTGAGCGAGACTCCCGACACCGGCGACGAGGTGCACGAGCGGATGAGCATGCTGCAGCTCGTGCAGGAGGTCATCGAGCCGCACGCCGACCGCAAGGAGGTCCGCGTCGAGGCGATCGTCACCGGGGCCCCGGGCACCAAGCCGCCGTATGTCGGGCGGATGCCCGAGATCACCCACGCCATGACCAGCTTCGTCGAGAACGCCGTCGATTTCGCCAAGAGCGAGGTGCTGGTCACCGCCCGGTTCGACGCCGAAACCGTCTCGATGGAGGTCCGCGACGACGGGCCCGGCTTTGCGCCCGACGTGCTGGCCAAGCTGGGCGAGCCTTATGTCACTACCCGTCCTGGGGCCGAGGGCTCGCGCACCGGCCATATCGGCATGGGTCTTGGCTTCTTCATAGCCAAAACCCTGCTGGAACGCACCGGGGCGGTTGTGACGTTTCAGAACAGCCGGCCCCACGGCGCAGTCGTCTCAGCCCGCTGGCGGCGGGATCGTATTGAGGTGACTGGGCATTGAAGGGCTTGCGCAGCGCCGAGAACGATAGACAAGATGTCGCAGTTTCGCGTTTCAGGGAGCCCGCCAGGGAAATCGACCCATGGTTGATCTGTCCTCCGAGATCGAAGCCCTCCCAGACAAGACCCTACTGGTGATGGACGACGATGCGCCGCTCCGCACCCGGCTCGGCCGGGCGCTCGAGCAGCGCGGCTTCGAGCCGACGCTGGTCGGCTCGGTGCAGGAGGCTCTGGCCGCGGTGAAGACCCACCCGCCGGCCTATGCGGTGCTCGACATGCGGCTGGAGGACGGCACCGGGCTGAAGGTGGTGGAGGCGGTGCGCGAGGCCCGCCCGGACGCCAAGGTCATCATGCTGACCGGCTACGGCAACATCGCCACCGCAGTTGCCGCGGTGAAGGCCGGGGCCGTGGACTATCTTTCCAAGCCCGCGGACGCCGACGACGTCGCCCGCGCCCTGCTGGCCCGCAAGGACGAATCCCCACCGCCGCCTGACAACCCGATGAGCGCCGACCGCGTGCGCTGGGAGCATATCCAGCGGGTCTACGAGCTTTGCGGCCACAACGTCTCGGAGACCGCCCGCCGCCTCAACATGCACCGCCGCACCCTGCAGCGGATTCTGGCCAAGCGCGCGCCGCGTTAAGCTTCAGATCCGCTCATCCCGGCGAAAGCCGGGACCCAGACGGCTTCTCGGCTGGCTCGGAGTCAGATTGGATCCCGGCTTTCGCCGTGGTGTTCATTCCAGCTTCGTCGCCTCGGCCCCGCCCGCCCGCATGGCTGCGAGCCGGCCGAAGGCGATGGTGAGCGCCTTGCGCCGCGCCCCCGCCAGGGGGACCGCCGGCGCCTCGCGCAGCACCGCCCCGCCGAACCCATCGGCGACGATGAGGCCCGGCTCCTCGGGCAGGATCTGTCGCGGGAACTCCGGCGCCACGGCGAAGGCGAAGGCGTCGCAGTAGGGGCGGTACTCGCCCCACTTGCCGTCGGTGCGGAAGTCCTCCACCGACGACTTCACCTCCACGATCAGGATCTCGCCCTTGCGGCCGAGCGCCATAAGGTCCGCCCGCCGCCCGTTGGGCAGGGTGACCTCGGTCAGCGGCGCGTAGCCGAGCGCGGCGAGCAGCCGGGCGGCGCCGCGGGTGACGGCGGCGGTGGTCTCGGGACGCGAGACGGAGACGAGGGTGACGGAGACCTCCATCGCCCTACCCTGTTGCCACTTCGTTCGCAGATCAAGGGGGCAGGTGGACGCGCGCCCGGCGCTGCCGCAAGCTTGGCCGGCCATGCTGCCCCTCGACCACCTGCCGTTTCCGACATCCGACCTCGAGGGGCTGGCGGAGGCGATGCGGCGGCTCGGCTTCACGGTTTCGCCGAGAGGCCGGTACGTCCAGCCCGACGGGGCGGTCTTCCCGAACCGCTGCGTCTTTCTCAAGAAGGGCTGGTTCGACCTGCTGCAGGCGGACGAGGCGCCGGCCGAGGTGCTGCCGCGCGGCTGCCTGTTCCTCACCGGCGACGTGCAGGCGACGCGGGTGGCGCTCGCCGATCTCGGCCCCTCACGGCGAACCTTCCTGCTAGAGCGGCGATGGGACCAGGACGTGGGCCGCCCGCCCGAGCGATTCCGCTGGATCGGCTTCAAGACCGACCGCCTCGGCGTTCAGGCCGCCGCCGTCGAGCACGCCTGGCCCTGCGTAGACATTCTGCCGGAGTGGCAGGTTCACCCCAATGGCGCGGTCGAGATCCTGGGGCTGGCCTCGACCGGGAAGCCGCCGGGCGAGACCGGCCTCGACACCAGCGGCTTCCTTTACCTTTCGGCCGAGGCGGTAGCCGAGACCTATGGCGCTGAGCTGGCGGTCCGACTGAAGGTGGATGACCTGTGGCAGACGCGCAGAGCGTTGCACCGGGGCGGTGTTGAGTGGAGGCAGGCAGGCGCAAGTCTCATCATCCCGCCTCACGGCGCGGTCGCCTGCGCGTTCGAATTTTCGGCCTAGAGCAGCGGCGCCTCTGCGGCGTCGTCGAGCACGTCCAGGAGATCAGGTCGGCCGCGGTGGCGGGCCCGAAGTGCGGCCTCGTCCTCTTCGATCTCGGCGCAGCGCAGCTCGGCGATCGCCGCCTCAATGTCCGCGCGGCGCTCAGCCTCGTACGGCTCCTCGCCAGCCCAATGATCGCACTCAGCGCGCCGCGCGACGAAGGCGCGAACGTCCTCGGGCGCGGCCTCCACGCGTCGCTGCAGCTCGTCCGGTGGCGCCGGAGCGTCCTGCGCCAGGGCCAGGGCGCTCGCGAAGATCAGTGTGGCCAGCATCTAATGCGGCGTGAACTGCAGCTTCCCCGTGTCGTAGCCGAGCTGTTTGATGCGGGCGACGGCGGCGCTCTTGGCGGCGGCGGACATCTGGGCCTCGCGTGCGAACAGCCAGATGAAGTTGCCGCCAGGGGTGGCCAGGATGAACCAGCTCTGGTCCGGCGCGCGGTCGAGGATCCAGTACTCCTGGGCGATCAGGCCCATGAAGGTCATCTTGACCTTGGCGTTGGTGGCCGGGTCGACGACCTTGGCGCTGGCCTTCACCGTCTTCACCGGGCCGGTGACGGCGCCCTGGCGGCAGGTGTTGGTCACCGAGAAGCCGTCGCCGGTGCGCACCCAGTCGGCGGCCGCGGCGAAGCAGTCCTTCTGACGATGGTTGTAGAACCGGGCGATTTCGTACCAGCGTCCGCCCATCTTCGAGATGTCGATCTTGCTGGTCGGCTGCGGGGCCGCCGCCAAGGCCGGCGCGGCGCAGACCATCGCGGCGAGGCAAAGGCTCAGGATCACGCGCTTCATGGCCTCAGCCTCGCCCCTTCGCCTGAACCTGCGTTGAACGCCCCCCGCGGGCGCCTGCGGTCAAGCCTGATTCAGGATGGCCGCCCATTCAGCGCTCTGCAAGTTGACCCGCCGGCCGCGGTGGCGCACCCACGGAGAGATGACTGACCCATCCTCCCTCTCCGCCCTGTTCGCCCCACCCGCGTCCGGCGCGGCCCCGAAGTCCCTCGTCGTGCTGCTGCATGGCTACGGATCCAACGCCGAGGACCTAATGGGGCTGGTCCCCTACTGGCGCGACGGCCTGCCCGACACCGGCTTCCTGGCGCCGAATGCGCCGGAGCCCTGTCCCGGCGTGCCCGGCGGGCGCCAGTGGTGGGGGTTCGCCGACCGCAGCCCCGAGGCGCGCGGGCGGGGTATCCGCCAGGCGGCCACGGTCCTGAACGGCTTTCTCGACGGCGTGCTGGCGCAGGAGGGGCTAGGGGACGAGCGGCTGGCGCTGGTCGGCTTCAGCCAGGGTACGATGATGGCCCTGCACGTCGGGACCCGCCGACCGCGGACGCTGGCCGGCATCGTCGGCTTCTCCGGCGCCCTGGTCGATCCGGATTCGCTGGCGGCGGAGGCGCGCAGCAAGCCGCCGGTGCTGCTCATCCACGGCGACGCCGACACCATGGTGCCGCCCACGGCCTTGCCGGAGGCGACCGCGGCCCTCACCGGCTTGGGGTTCGAGGTCGCGACCCACATTTCGCCGGGCCTGGGTCACAGCATCGACGAGGCGGGACTGCGCCTGGGGGCGCAGTTCCTCCAGAACGCGCTGGCCTGACCTCCGCCTACTCCGCGGCGATGGTGATCGGGGCCTTGGCGCGGTCCTTGAAGTTGATCTCCTGCAGGAAGCGGATGCCGTCCTCGGCGATGTCGTCGCCGGGCATCCGGTCGCCCTCGGCGGCCACTTCGTCCAGGTCCACGTACATGGCGTAGAAGCTGCGGGTGCGATCGGTGATCAGGCCGGCGTTCCACAGGGTCTTGATCAGCACCCGGAAGATGTTGGTCTCGCCCTTGAAGCGGCGGGTCTGATCGCGCTCGGCCCGGCGCTGCATGATGTCGGCCACCACCCGCTCGGGATCGAGGCCGAAGCGGCCGTAGATCTCGGCCTGCTGGCGCGGGTCGCCCCGGTCGAACAAGAGCTTCTGAGCGCAGTGGGCCGTCCAGTCCTCGACCACGTTGCGCTCTGACTCGGTGAGCTTGGGAATGGTCCGATCGGCCCAGATCTTCCCGAACTTGTGGTGGAACGCCTCGTCGGTCATCACCAGCTGGAACAGCTTCCGGGCGACCGGGTCGCGGTTGTACTTGAAGCCGTTGGAGAAGGCGCCCATCGCCAGGCCCTCCACCAGCATCTGCATGCCGACGATCTTCTTGTAGACCTCGGGCGCCTCGATGATGTCGATCAGCAGCGCCTTCAGCGCCGCGCCGCACTCGGTGGGCCGGCCCCAGCGGGACTTGATGTACTTGGCGAAGGCGGTGACGTGGCGGGCCTCTTCCCGGGTCTGGTTGGCGGCGTATTCCTGAGCGCCCTGGTCGTAGAGCACGTGACATAGGGACGCCGACAGGTTCAGCGCGCCCTGCTCGCCGTGCAGGATCGAGGAGAAGTTCCTCAGCTGCATGTAGTTGATGAAGGCCACCCTCTGCTTGGGGTCCTTCAGCGTCTCGGCGACGTAGGGGAGCTTGAGCAGCGGCTGCTGCTCCTCGGGCATCATCGCCTCGTTCTCGATGTCGAACGGCTCGTCAAAGTCGATGTACTTCTTGTCCAGCGGATCCCAGAAGTGGTCGTGGGTCGCCGAGATGATCTTGTCGAAGGCGGTGGAGCGCTCGTTGTACCGGTCCAGCGTCAGCATGGACTCGAAGTCGTCGGGCGCCACCGCGCCGTACATGGCGTCCTTGGTGATGTTGCCGTCGGCCATGGCCTCGCCTCTCCCTTAACGCCCCGTCTGTCGCAGGGTCTTTCGTACCGGAGTTTCTGCAGCCGAACCTTGTTCGTCAAAGCAAAAGTGACGCCGCCGTCAGGGACGGGGCGTCACTCAGGGACCCGCCCCGGGGGAGGAGGAGGGCGGGGGGGGAGGAAGCTCTAGCGACGGATGGGCAACAGGGCGCGCAGGCTCGGGTCCCGCAGCCACAGGCCGGCCCAGGCGATCACGCCCAGGTAGACGCCGAACAGCACGTGGCTGAACAGCGGCGAGCCCGCGATCACATGGGTGCAGACCGCCCCGCCGAGGTAGCCGGTCAGCAGCACCGCGCCGATCACCGCCGTGCGCGGGATGGCGTAGAGCACGGTGATCCAGGCCAGCAGCACGCCCAGAGCGAAGCCGGCGCCCGGCGGCAGGCCGAGCTGGCCGCCGGTCTCCTCGACGATGGGCAGGCGGACCAGCTTGATCCCGGAGTCGAACACCAGGAAGGCGATGATCAGGCCGCTGAGCACGCGGCCGGTCCAGAGGGCGGCGCGGCCCTTGCGGCCGGCGGCGGGTTGGAAGGTGCTGGTTTCGGCGAGGGCGGTCATCGGAGCCTCCTTGGGTCTTCGCCCTAAGGACGCGGCAGGCCGTGGGCTTCCGACACGCCGTGGGATTTATTTTTTCGGCCAGTCGCCGCTGGCGGCCAGGCGGTGGAGCGTCGTGCGACCGCTGACGAGGTCGATGACGGCCAGGTGATCGACGTCTTCGGTCAGCCCGGAGCCGGGCCGCTGCGGATCCGGCTCGGGCTGGCTGCCCTGGATCGCCAGGGTGGTCTTTCCCGGCATGACGGCGTCGAAGCGGGCCATCGGCAGCGCCGCGGTCCACAGCACCCGCCCGCCCGGCCCGGCGACGCGGCTGATCCTCCAGCGGCCCTCGGCGCCCAGCCGGTCGCGATGCAGCACCAGGACGCTGTCCGGGCCGGTGGGCAGGATGGGCAGGCCATTGTCCTTCCCATCGGATAGCAGTCCGCCCTGCACGAACTCCGGCGACTGAGGCAGCGGCTCAAACCGTTCGTAGACGGTCTCTGCGCCGAAATGCGTCGCAGCTTGGCGTATGTACGCCGACCAAAGCCGGCCAAGGGGCTCGTCCTCCGAAGAGACGAGCTTCAGCTCGCCTTCTTCCGCCGAGGCCTTCGCTTCCCGCTCGGACAGGACGCCGAGCCACCGGTCGCCCAACCGCACGCCTCTTTCGTGGAACATCCAGGTGCTGACGCCGCCCGACCAGCGGGCTGGCGCGAACACCTCGGACGCGCCCGTCGCCTCGGATTCAGGCCTAGCCTGAAGCTCCGGTCCCGCCAGGCGCCAGCGCCGCGCATCGGCCGCGGTGAACCACAGGCCGCGCCCGTCGAAGTGGTAGTAATCCGGCTCGCGAGGGATGCGCCCCTTGAGCTGCGGGTTGGCCGCCTCGAGTCGCTCCACGTCGGCGACCGTGGAACCGTCCGCCGGCGACAGGCCCATCAGGCCCTCTCCCGCCAGCACCCAGACCGCGCGCGCGTCCGCGCCCACCACCGCCCGCCCCATGTTCAGTCCGCTGCGGTCCGCCTCCAGCTGGCGGCGCCAGACCAGCCGCCCATCCCCGGCGTCGAACGCCCAGACGTCGATCAGCAGGTCGACGTAGGCAGGGCGGGCGGCGCTGGTGCGCCGGCTCGAATACGGCCGGGTGGTCCGCCACTGGCTGGTCAGCAGGAAGATCCGATCGCCGGCCGCGGTCTGGGCCCGCACCGGCGCCCCGATGACGTCGGCGGGTGTGACGCTGTCGCCCTCCTGTGGGATCAGCAGCGCCAGTACAGCGGCGGCGGTCAAGGTGATCGCGCCGATCACCGCAAGCACGACCACCAGGCGGTTGAACCGGCCGGCTCCGGGCCGGCTGACGATCGGATCGGACACGGTCCCCCCTTCCCGCTGCGGAGCTTGCGGCAAGGCGGGCCGCGCGCCAAGGCTCAGCTCGCCGGCGCCTCGATCTCGCAGACCAGGCCGGAGGGCTCGAAACGCAGCTTCACCTGCCCGCCGAGATCCACCGCCAGCGCCCGCTCCAGCAGCCGCACCCCGAAGCCGCGCCGTTCGGGCTGCGCCACCGGCGGGCCGCCGAGCTCGGTCCAGGTGAGGTGCAGGCGGATGTCGCCCGCCGCGCCGGCGGCCGTCCAGCTCACCCGCACCTGTCCCTCGTCGTTCGACAGCGCGCCGTACTTGAAGGCGTTGGTGGCCAGCTCGTGCAGGGCCAGGGACAGGCTGAGCGCGGTCTTCGGGGAGACCCGCACATGCGGCCCTTCCAGCGCCACCCGCCCGCCCGCCAGCAGCTGGCCGGCGAGCGTGCGCTCGATCAGCTGGCGCAGGTGGGCGCCTTCCCAGTTCTGCTCGGTGATCACGTCGTGGGCGGCGGCGAACGCGACCAGCCTGCCGGTGAAGTCCTCGCGCGCCTGCTCCAGGGAACGGCTGGCGGCGAAGCTCTGGCGGGCCAGTCCCTGGACCACCGCCATGGAGTTCTTCACCCGATGATTGAGTTCGTTGACCAGCAGCTGCAGCCGCTGGTCGGCGGCGTGGCGGCCGCTGACGTCGCTGAGCGCCACGGTTACGCCGACGCCGCTCAGCGGCGCGATCCGCAGCTCGACGGTGTGGTTGGGCCGCACGGCCGACGCGGTCTCGAAGCGGCTCTCGGTCCCCTCGTCCAGCGCCTTGCGGATGGCCGCCTCGAAGGGCGTGCCGCGCCCCTGCGGGAACACCTCCCAGATCTGGCGGCCGAGCACCAGGTCGCGGGAGGCGCCGAAGTACTGCTCCGCCGCCCGGTTGAACACCAGGTACCGCCCGTCACGATCCAGCACGTAGACGGCGTCGCTGACCAGATCGAGGGCCTCGGCCAGGCGCGGGTCCAGGGGCGGCTCGACGGGCGCGGGGGCCGGCGATGCGGCGGGTTCGGAGGTCATGTGAGCAATCGCCCAGGTTGCGGACGAGGAGCCTACCACGTGTTGACGGGAGCGCTCGCCCGGACATGCGAGCGCCCGCCGATGGTTCGGCGGGCGCTCATCCCCGTCAGCCCGGCGGAGAGGTCTACTCCGCGGCGATCTGGATCGACTTGGCCTTGTCGCGGAAGTTGATCTCCTGGAGGTACTTGATGCCCTCCTCGGCGATGTCGTCGCCGACCATCTTGTCGCCCTCGCTCCGCAGCTCTTCCAGGTCGACGTAGGTCGCGTAGAAGGCCTTGGTGCGGTCAGTGATGATGCCGGCGTTGAGCAGGGTCTTCACCAGCACCCGGAAGATGTTGGTCTGCTCCTTCATGTTCTCGCGGCGCTGATCGTCGGTCATGATCTGCGCCATCTCGGCGATGACCCGCTCCGGGTCGAGGCCGAACTCCTCGTACAGGTCGCGCTGTTGGGTCGGCGCCACGAGGTTGAAGAGCAGCGTCTGGAAGCAGTGCGCCGCCCAGGTCTCGATGATGGCGTGCTCTTCGGCGGTCAGCTTGGGGATGGTCCGGTCGGCC
>NZ_DATAGM010000115.1:0-19369 GCF_036263695.1 Phenylobacterium sp. | reverse complement strand
CCTCGGCCGCCGCCAGCGAACCCAGCCGCGCGCAAGCGTCGAGCGGCCGGCCCCCCGCCAGGCCGAACATGAATCCCGCGGCGTATTGATCGCCCGCGCCGGTCGTGTCCACGACTTTTTCCACCGGCGCCGCCGGAACGGCGTAGGTTTCGGCCGCCGTGACGGCCACCGAGCCCTTCTCCGATCGGGTGACGGCGGCGATCTTCACCCGGCCGCGGAGCCGCGACACCGCCTCCTCGAAGTCTTCTGTCTGGAAGAGCGATTTGGCCTCTTCCTCGTTGGCGAACAGGAGGTCGACGCCCTGGTCGATGAAAGCCAGGAGGTCGTCACGGTGCCGCTCGACCACGAAGGAGTCGGAGAGGGTCATGGCGATCATCCGACCCGCCGCCTGGCCGATCTCGGCCACCTGCTCAAAGGCGCGCCGGGCGGCCGGGGCGTCGAACAGATAGCCTTCCAGGTAGACGATCTTGGAGGCCTCGATCAGCGACCGGTCGATGTCCGCGGGCGAGAAGTGAACCGAGGCGCCCAGGAAGGTGCACATGGTCCGCTGGCCGTCGGGCGTGACGTTGATAAGGCTGCGGGCGGTGGCCGGGCCGCCGGTCAGCGGCGCGGAGTCGAAGGCTGCGCCGATGGCGCGCATGTCATGGGCGAACACCTCGCCCAGCTGGTCCGGCGCCACCTTGCCCAGAAACGCCGCCTTCCCGCCGAAGCTGGCCACGCCCGCGACGGTGTTGCCGGCCGAGCCTCCGGAGGTCTCGATGCCGGGCGCCATATCGGCGTAGAGCTTCGTCGCCTGCGCCTCGTCGATGAGGTTCATCGCGCCCTTGGTGAAGCCGTGCTTTTCGACGAAGCCCTCCTCGGCGGGGGCGATCACGTCGACGATCGCATTGCCGATCGCGGTGACGTCGTAGAGCTCGGGCATGAAGGGTCTCGCGCGGGCAGGGGAGGGGGCTCGCCTAGCCCGAAACCCGCCGCGGGGCAACGCGGCGGGGTGCGGTCAGAACAGGAAGCCGCCGCTGTCGAGCTCCGGCGGGCGTTGCGCCGGCTCGGCGGAGGGCGCTTCGGCCGGAGCGGAGCCGCGCACATTGGCCGCCAGAAAGCCGCCGACTTCGCCGCCGGCGAGCAGCACCACGCCGTCGGCCTGGCCGTCGCCGGTGGTGTCGACGCCGACGCGGAAGCCCGGCAGGGGCGCGTTGGGCCCGCCGCCGCCCGGCGACGGGGCGGTGCCTGCGAGGATGTCCGCCTCGGGAGTGGCGGTGACCAGCACGCCTTCAGAGACGAGCGCGTCGCCCTGGCTAGGCGTGAAGTCGACGACGCGGCCCAGCACCTGGGCGCCGTCACCGGCCGACCGGCTGGTGAACAGGAACCGGTCCGCGCCCGGCCCGCCCTCCGCGACCACCTGCGAGCCGAGGGTCATCAGATCATCGCCCACCCCGCCGTGCAGCCAGTCCCACGTCCCTTCGGGCGCGCCGCCGCCGTCCAGGGTGTCGTCGCCCGCGCCGCCGATCAGCACCTCGGCGGCCCGCGTGCCGGTGATCTCGTCGTCGCCGTCGCCGCCGATCAGGCGGGGCATGGCGGGACCCTCCCGCTCCGCCGCCGGGTCGGCCTCGATGACGATCGCCTCCAGCGTCTCGACCTGGGCGGGCTTGCCGTCGGGCAAGGCCGGGGGCGGGGCCGCCGCGCGAACCGGCTCAGCGTCCTCGGTCTCATAGAGCGCCATGGGGACCAGCTTCTTGGCGCCGCTCGAGGGCCTGGCGGCCTCCTCTTGAGCGGCCCGCGCCTGGACCGCGGCGTCCGTCTCGGCGGCGGCGGCCGGTGGGACATCGCCGGGCGAGCTCTCGGCCAGGGGCGCGGCGAGCGGCAGGTCGGCGGCCGGCTCGGCGAACGGCTCGAGCTCGGCCTCGATCAGCACCGCGGCGACGACCAGCGCGCTGAGGATGTGGGTCTGGCGGGTGTGGGCCTCGAAGGGGGTGATCTCGGCCAGGGCCGGGGCCGGCGTCTCGCCCCAGGCCTCGCCGAGCGCCCGCTCGACCGCGGTCCAGAGGGTCGATCCGGTCTCCAGCACGTCCTGGGCGATGTGGTGGACGATGAACCGGCCGCCGATGCGGGCGATGTGGACCAGCACCTCCTGGTCCTCGCCGGTGACGGCGCACCAGGGCTCACCCTGGTCGCTGCGGCCGAACACCACCTCCAGGTCCAGCGACCCGGTCCCGAGCTTGTCGGCGAGCTGCTGCAGCCGTGCCTTTTCCCCGGAGCTCCAGTCGAGGCGGCCGACCAGCCGGCTGATGAAGGGGATGATGTCGCCCATCGGCCCGCCCTAGGCTTCCCGCGCCCAGGCGGCCGGCGCGTCGTCGCCGAACAGCAGGCGATAGAGTTCCGGCTCGTAGAACCTGAGCAGCGCCTTGGCGAACTCGCCCGGGTCCAGCCCCAGCGCCTCGGCCCAGGCGGCCTGGGACTCGATCGGGACCCGACCCACCCCGCTCTCCACCTGCGAGACGAAGGTGTAGTAGCGCAGGCCGACCCGCTCGGCGACCTCGGCCTGGGTCAGGCCCGCCGCCTCGCGCGCCGACTTCAGCCAGCGTCCGGCCTCGCGGCGCAGGCTCTTGGTCTCCGCCGCCCGCTGCGGATCCGGCGTCGGCCTAGGCATCGATCCACCGGACCACGCGCGATCCCCCTTGCTCAGCCTGAAGTCCGTGTGTACAGTTCTTACGCAACAAGTAAATCCACAACGTGAAACGGCTCGTGCTTGCACAACATAGCGTCCCGCCCGGGGCCTCGCACGCAAAATCGCCGTCGCCCGTGGGAGGGACGGGTCACCTCGCCGAAGCCGGAGAGCGCGCCGAAGGCGTGGGCTTCGGCGAACTCCCTCCTGATCGCCCCCAGGTTCGGCTCCCTGGGCAGCCGAACGCCCCCCGACTGGGCGATCGCCCG
This sequence comes from Phenylobacterium sp., assembly GCF_036263695.1. Taxonomy (GTDB): domain Bacteria; phylum Pseudomonadota; class Alphaproteobacteria; order Caulobacterales; family Caulobacteraceae; genus Phenylobacterium. The sequence continues at coordinate 16,438 of NZ_DATAGM010000115.1, read as the reverse complement.
CCGCCGCGACTGATCCTCCCCCGCTCGCGGCGGCGGGCTCCTCTTTTCGCCGGATGGAGCGCGCGCATGACCCTCACCGTCGCCTGGAGCGCCCTGCTGGTCGCCGGCGCGCTCGGCGCCCTGATGGCCGTCAGCCTGAAGCATGCGGCCGGCTTCACCGATCCCCTGTGGACGACGGTCTCGTTGGGGACGGCCGCGGCCCTGCTGCTGCTGCTGGGAGTCTCGCTGCAGGTGCTGCCCGCCGGCACGGTGTTCTCCGCCTGGAGCGGGGTGGCCGCCGTGCTCGCCGTCGCCACCGGCGCGCTGGTGATGGGCGAGCGGCTGGATTCCGAGCGCGCCTTCTGGATCGGCCTGATCGTCCTGGGCGTGCTGGGTTTGAGGTACGATCGGCTGCTTTGACCGCGCTATGCTGCTCCACATGGACTGCAGCATCGTCGATCTCTCCACCCTCACCGAGGGCCAGCGCGCCGAGTCGGCCCGCATCCTGCGCGAGGCCCTGCCCTGGACCGACTTCGCCGAGCCTGGGGCGGCGGAGGCGGAGGTCGTCAAGACGATCGCCGACGAGGACCGCAGCGGCCTCGTTGCGCTCGATGGCGACCGGGTGCTGGGCTGGATCGGGGTGATCGAGACCTACTCCCACGCCTGGGAGCTGCACCCGCTGGCGGTCGACCCGCCCTGTCAGCGGCGGGGGATCGGCGGCCGGCTGCTGGCCGCGCTCGAGGCGCGGGTGCGGGCCGCGGGGATCATCACCCTCTACCTGGGGACCGACGACGAGACGGACGGCACCAACCTCTATGGCCGCGAGCTCTTCCCGAACGTCCTGCAGGCCGCCGCCGAGATCGCGCCGACGGGCGGCCATGCCTTCACCTTCTATCGGCGGCATGGCTATCAGGTGGTCGGCGTGATGCCGCACGCGAACGGATTTGGACGGCCGGACATCTTCATGGCCAAACGGATCGGCTAGGATCGCGCCGAACGCGTGAAACGGGGTGTTGGATGATTAAGCGGCGCATCGGCGCACTGGCGGCGGCGCTGGTCCTGGGGTTCACCGGCGTCGGGGCGGGACAGGCGCTGGCCGCGCCCCCGGTCTGGACCCATGAGGCGAGCGATCTTTCGCCCCACCCGCGGGCCACCTTCGGGCGGCTGCCCAACGGCTTCCGCTACGTGATCCTGCCCAATACCAGCCCGGCGAAGGGCGCCTCGCTGCGCCTGCGCCTCGACGTGGGGGCGCTGCACGAGGCGGACAATGAGCGGGGTTTGGCCCACTTCCTGGAGCACATGGCCTTCGCCGGCTCCAAGAACGTGCCGCCCGGCGAGCTCTTCCGCTCGCTGGAGCGGATCGGGGTGCGCAAGGGCGACGGCGTCAACGCCTTCACCAGCGCCACCCAGACCACCTACAACATGGACCTGCCGCTGGCCGACGAGCCGAGCCTGGACGTCGCCCTGAAGCTGATGCGCGAGGTCGGCGCGCTGACCCTCGATGACAAGGCCATCGACGCCGAACGCCTCGTGGTCCTGAACGAGAAGCGGCTGCGCGAAGGGCCGATGACCCAGCTGACCGTCGACCAGTTCGCCTACTGGTTCCCCGGCCGGCGGGCAGGCGACCGGCTGCCGATCGGCACCGAGGAGGTGATCCGAACCGCGCCCTACGAGCGCATCCGCGACTTCTACCGCCGCTACTACCGACCCGATCGCGCCGTGCTGGTGATCGTCGGCGACGTCGAGCCGGCCAAGGTGGAAGCCAGGATCAAGGCGCTGTTCGCCGACTGGCAGGCGAGCGGCCCGGCCGGCCAGGAGCCCGACCTGGGCGCGCCGGGGGCCCGCAAGGCCACCGCCAAGGTGTTCGTGGAAGGGGCGCTGCCGCCCAGGGTCTCGCTGACCTGGATCCGACCGCACGATCCCTCCCCGCAGAGCATGGGCAGCATCCGGGCGATGATCGCCGAATACCTGGGTCTTGCGGTGCTCAACCGGCGCCTCGAGCGGCAGGCCTCCGGCGCCTCCCCGCCGTTCACCGCCGCGCTGGCCCAGCGCGAGGATGTGCTGCGCTCCGGCCGCATGACGGTGATGCAGGCCAGCGCCCCTGCGGACGGCCGCGCCGCGCTGCAGGCGCTGATCCTGGCCCAGCGCCAGCTGCTGGAGCACGGGGTCAGCCAAGCCGAGCTGCAGGTGGAGATCGCCGACTGGCGCGCCCGGCTGCAGAACCGCGCCTACGGCACGGTGACCGAGCCTAGCGCCCGGCTCGCCGACGAGATCCTCCAGACCCTGGAGGAGAACGGCGTCTTCACCTCCTCAGAGCAGGACGTGGTGATCTTCGATGCGGCGGTGAAGGGCCTGAGGCCGGACGACGTGGAGGCCGCCCTGCGCAAGGCCTTCTCCGGCGAGGGCCCGCTGGTGACGGTGGTCACGCCGGTCTCGGTGGAGGGCGGCGAGCAGACGGTGCTGGCCGCCGTTCACGAGGCCCAGATCCGTCCCGTCGCGCCGCCGTCGGTGCAGGCCAAGGCTTGGGCGTACAAGAGCCCCGCCCAGCCCGGCAAGATCGCCAGCCAGCGCAAGATCGAGGACCTGGACGCCACCTTGGTGACCTTCGCCAACGGCGTGCGGCTCACCGTCAAACCGACCAAGTTCCGCACCGGCCAGGTGCTGGTCGGCGTACGGATCGGCGAGGGCCGCCTGGCCCTGCCGGCCGACCGCTCCAGCCCGGACTGGGCCGCCACCGCCTACGTGCTCGGCGGCCTGCAAAGCATGAGCTACGACGACCTCACCCTGGCCCTGGCCGGCAAGGTCTGGTCCGTTTCGCCTTCGATCACCGACAACGCCTTCCGGCTCGACGGCAGCACACGGCCTGAGGACTTCGAGACCCAGCTGCAGGTGATGTCGGCCTATGTGGCCGAGCCCGGCTGGCGGGCCGAGGCGTTCGAGCGGGTCCGCAGCCAGCTGGGCGTCAACATCTCGCGGATGGACGGCACCCCCGGCGGCATCCTGCAGCGCCAGGTCCGCACCCTGATGCGCAGTGGCGACCGGCGCTGGGCCCAGCCGACCGCCCTGGAGATCCGCGCCGCCAGGCTGGACGAACTGAAGGCGGCGCTCGGGCCGCAGCTCGCCTCGGGAGCGCTGGAGGTGACGGTCGTCGGCGATGTAACCGCGGAAGAGGCGATCGCCGCCGTGGGCCGCACCTTCGGCGCGCTGCCGCCCAGGGCCAGGCCGGCCGACGGGAGGACGCTGGCCAAGGGGCCGACCTTCCCGGGCAAGCCGCTGGCGCCGATCCGCATCAAGCACTACGGCCGATCCGACCAGAGCCTGGCGCTGACCGCCTGGCCGATCCCGGACTTCTTCGCCGACCCGCAGGCCGCCCGCACGCTGCGCGTCATGGAGCAGGTGATCGGGCTTCGGCTGTTCGACCGGCTCCGGGGCGAGCAGGGCCTGGCCTACGCGACCGAGACCGAGATGCTGAGCTCGGAAGTGTTCTCCGGCTACGGCTACCTGATGGCCATGGCCGAGGTGAAGCCGCAGGACGGGGACAAGGTGTTCGCCGCCATCTCCGACATCGTCGCGGACCTGCGGACCCGGGAGGTCACGGCGGACGAGCTGGAGCGGGCCAAGCGCCCGAGGGTCGAGGAGTACGCCGCCGGCCGCCAGACCAACGCCTACTGGCTCGTCGCCCTGGCCGGCGTCCACGAGGACCCGCGACGGGCGGAATCGGCCCGCACGCTGATGCCGCAGATCCAGGCGGTGACGCCGGCGGCCCTTCGCGCGGCGGCCCAGCGCTACTTGACCGAGGACAAGGCCTGGAAGGCGCACATCGTGCCCGAGACGGCGGGCCAGACGGCGGCGGTCCTGTAAGGGCCGGCGCACCGGCGAGGTTGCCTTCGCCGCCCGTCAGGCGTGTGATGCCTCCAACCATAAGGAGGATGCGCCCCATGCCTTACGTGCAAGACCGCCTGGTGCACGACGCCGACTCGCACCTGATGGAGCTGCCGGACGTCCTGGATCCCTATTTCGAGAAGCGCCTGCTCGAGCGCTACCACGCGCTGCCGGTCTACCGGCACAAGCTCGGCAAGGCGGGCTGGACCGACAAGGTGAGGGAACAGCAGGCCGACCCGGAGTTCCGGGCAAGCGCCGACGAGAACATCCTGCTGCGCAAGAACTACCAGGCCCTGGGGGCCTTCACGTCGAACGATCGGCCGCGCGCGCTGGATCTCTTAGGGTTCGCCAGCCAGCTGGTCTTCACCACCTTCTGCCTGAACAATTTCGGCCTCGACCAGAGCGAGGATCTCGAACTCGCCTATGCGGCGGCCAGCGCCCACAACCGGATGATGACCGACTTCTGCAAGGTCGACCGGCGCCTGCTGCCGACCGGCTACGTGCCGCTGGAGGACTTCGAGCTGGCGGCGAAGACCGCCCGCGAGGCCATCGAGCTCGGCTGCAAGGCGCTGCTGATTCCCTCCAAGCCGCCGCAGAACCACGCGCCCAGCCACATCGCCCTCGATCCCGTCTGGCGGATGGCCGAGGAGGCGGGCCTGCCGATCGTCCTCCACGTGGGCGGCGAGGAGAAGTTGAACCCCGCCTACTTCGAGAACGGCCTGCCGCGGGTGAAGGACTTCCACGGGGGCGAGGAGAACTTCACTTCCCTGTCCTTCATGGCCATCCCGCAGGCGCCGATGAAGACGCTCGCCGCCTTCGTCATCGACGGCGTCTTCGACCGATTCCCGAACCTGAAGTTCGGCGCCATCGAGCTGGGCGCCGCCTGGGTCCCCAGCTGGATGCGGTTCCTGGATTCCGCCGCCCAGGCCTTCGTCAAGAATGAGGAGCGGCTGCAGAAGCTCTCCGACCGGCCGTCCAACATCGTCCGCCGCCAGCTGCGGGTGACGCCCTATCCGCACGAGGACGTGGGCTGGATCATCGCCAACGCCGGGGAGGAGGTCTGCCTGTTCTCCTCCGACTACCCGCACGTGGAAGGCGGCCGAAACCCGCTGAAGCGCTTCGACGACTCCCTGCAGGGCACGCCCGAGCGGGCCGTGCGCCGGTTCTACTCTGAGAACTTCATCGACCTGATGGGCGCGGGCCTGGCCGAGGACCTGCGCTATCCCAAGCGGCTGGAGGTGGCGTAGCGCCACCTAGATTTCTTCGTCATGGCCGGCTTCATGCCGGCCACCCATCCTGACGAGCCCGGCCTGCCGCAATGGGATGGGTCGCCGGGACAAGCCCGGCGATGACGGAGCTTGGTTGAAGCTCTGAAACGAAAAACGCGGCGCCCGATGGACGCCGCGTCTTAGCGACAGAGGCCGCGGGATCTCCGCGGCCGCGTCGGGGGTCGCCCTACTTCAGGTGCGCCGCCAGGTGTTTGTTCATCTCGAACATGGACACGCGGTCCTTGCCGCCGAACACCGGCTTCAGCTTGTCGTCAGCCACGATCTCGCGCTTGTTCGCCGGGTTCTGCAGGTTGTTCTTCTTGATGTAGTCCCAAATCTTGGAGACCACTTCGCCCCGGGTAACCTGGCCGCTGCCGATCACGGCCTGCAGTTCGGCGGAGGGTTGCAGCGGCTGCTGCAGCGCGTTGGGCTTCTTTTTCGTGTCTGCCATTTTAGTCGCCAGCTCCCAATGAGGCACGCGCCCCCGGCCCTCAGCCGCCGGTGAGTCGCTTGGCCGTCACGCTACGTCGTCTGTTGCCGGCCTGTCACCTGTGGAAACGCGCCTTTTGACGCGATGAAAGCGCCATTACGCCGCAGAGGCGATTTTTCTGCGTCGGGGACGCGACGCTACGGCGCCGCTTGGGCCCCCGGCGAGGAACAGGTGGCGCGAGGGGCAGAGGTCGGCGACGGGGCATTCCTCGCATTTCGGCCGCCGCGCGACGCAGGTGTAGCGGCCGTGCAGGATCAGCCAATGATGGGCGCGGGAGAGGTAGGGCTCCGGCACCTTGGACATCAGCTCGGCCTCCACATGGTCGGGGGTCTTGCCGGTGGACAGCCCCAGCCGGTGCGCCACGCGGAACACGTGGGTGTCGACCGCGATGGCCGGCTCGATCCGAAGCTCGTTCAGCACCACGCTCGCGGTCTTGCGCCCGACGCCGGGCAGCGCCTGCAACGCCTCGCGGGTCAGCGGGACTTCGCCCCCGTACTGCTCCACCAGGATGCGCGAGAGGGCGATGACGTTCTTCGCTTTGGTGCGGAACAGGCCAATGGAGGCGATGTAGGGGATCAGCCCCTCCTCGCCGAGCGCCAGCATGGCTTGAGGGCTCGGGGCGACGGCGAACAACTTCTCGGTCGCCTTGTTGACCGACTTGTCCGTCGCCTGAGCCGAGAGCGCCACGGCGACCACCAGGGTGAAGGGGTCTCGGTAGTCGAGCTCGGTGCGCGGATCGTCCGACAGGGCGGAGAAGCGGTCGAAGATCTCGGCGATGCGCGCCTGCTCGGCAGGCTTCAGCCGTTTTGCGGGTACGGGTCTGGCCATGAGGGAGACACACTTGCCGTGTTCGACCCTCTTCGCCAAGGCGGCGGGGCGGGGTAAATTCGCGCCGACAATTTCCGTGAGGTCCGCATGGACCGGCTGCTCTACATGGACGCCGAGATCACGCCGAACCGCAGCCTCTCGCAGCGCGGTTTCGTGATCCTCATCAGCCTGATCACCCTGTTCAACGTGCTGGCCGCGGCCGTCTTCCTCTACATGGGCGCCCTCTTCGTGCCGCTGTTCCTGGGGCTGGACGTGGTGGCCATCGTGGTGGCCTTCCTGGTCAGCTACGCGGCCGCCAAGCGCGTCGAGCGGATCCAGGTCAGCGCCGCCGAGATCACCATCACCCACGAGACCCCGAGATGGCGCCAGCTGGTGTGGGCCTCTCCCACCGCCTTCACCCGCGTGAGCCTCGAGGTGGAGGACGAGATCCCCGTCGCCCTGCGTCTGCGGCTCTCCGGGCGCGAAGTCGCCGTCGCTCAGGCCCTCAGCCCCCGCGAGCGGGCCGAATTCGCTAGGGCGCTGGAGACGGCGATCTGGCGGGCGAAGAACGAGCGAGCGTGAGAGCAAGATGCTCCCCCCGCGGGGAGGATCTTTACGCCGCCACCGCTTCCCGCAGCCGCGCCAGGCGGGTGGCGTCGGCGGGGTGGGTGGATAGCACCTCGGGCACGTTGGGCTGGCCCTTGGCCTCGGCGATGCGGCGCTCCCAGAAGGCGACGGCGGCCTTGGGGTCGTGGCCCGCCTTCTCCATCAGGGTCAGGCCCAGGACGTCGGCCTCGAGCTCGTGCTTGCGGGAGTAGGGCAGGATGACGCCGTACATGGCGCCCATGCCGAGCGCCCCGGCGATCTCGTCGGCGTTCTCGCCGGCCCCCTCCGAGAGCAGGATCTGCGCCAGGCCAACGCCGGCCTGGATGGCCAGCTGCTGGGAGACCCGCTCGGCGGCGTGGCGGGCGACCACGTGGCCGGCCTCATGGCCCATCACCGCCGCCAGCTCGTCGTCGGAGCGGACGGCGGCCAGCAGGCCACGGAACACCGCCACCTTGCCGTTGGGCAGCACGAAGGCGTTGACGTCCGGGCTGTCGAAGACGGCGTAGCCCCACTGCAGGTCCGTGCGGCCGGTGGCCTTGGCGATGCCGGCGCCGATGCGGGCGACGCGCGCCTGGGCTTCGGGATCGCGCAGCAGCGGGGTCTTGCCGCGCAGGTCCCCCCAGGCCTGGTCGGCCAGGCCCGCGAGCTGGCCGTCGTCCACGAGGATCAGCTGGTTTCGGCCGGTGTCGGCGTTCTCACTGCAGGCCGCCAGCGGGGCCGCGGCCAGGGCGCCGAGCAGCCAGCGGCGAGAGGGGCAGGCGCGGCACATGCTAGAGGATGAACCGCGACAGGTCGGCGTTCTGGGCCAGTTCGCCGACCCGCCGCTGCACGTAGGCCGCGTCCACCGTCACCGTCTCGCCGGAACGGTCGGCGGCGGTGAAGCTCACCTCCTCCAACACCTTCTCCATCACCGTCTGCAGCCGGCGGGCGCCGATGTTCTCCACCGCCCCGTTCACCTGGACGGCGGCGTCGGCCATCGCGTCGATGGCGTCCTCGGTGAAGGTCAGGGTGACGCCTTCGGTGGCCAGCAGCGCCTGATTCTGGACGATCAGGTTGGCCTCGGGCTCGGTCAGGATGCGGCGGAAGTCGTCGCGGCTCAGCGCCTTCAGCTCCACCCGGATCGGCAGTCGCCCCTGCAGCTCGGGCAACAGGTCCGACGGCTTGGCCACGTGGAAGGCGCCCGAGGCGATGAACAGGATATGGTCGGTCTTCACCGGCCCGTACTTGGTCGCCACCGTCGTGCCCTCGATCAGCGGCAGCAGGTCCCGCTGAACTCCCTCGCGGGAGACGTCGGCGCCGGCGCGGTCGGAGCGGCTGGCCACCTTGTCGATCTCGTCCAGGAAGACGATGCCCTGGTTCTCCGCCAGCTCCAGCGCCTCCTGGGTCAGCGCCTCCTGGTCCAGCAGCTTGTCGCTCTCCTCGGCGATCAGCGGCGCCCAGGCCCCGATCACGGTAGTCTTGTGGGTCTTGGTCCGGCCCCCGAACGCCTTGCCGAACATGTCGCCGATGTTGAGCATGCCCATCGAGGCGCCCGGCTGGCCGGGGATCTCCAGCGCCTGGAAGGGCGAGCTGGCGTCGGCCAGCTGCAGCTCGACTTCCTTGTCGTCCAGCTCGCCGGCCCGAAGCTTCCTTCGGAACGCCTCGCGGGCGGCGGTGGAGCCGGGTCCGGTTAGGGCGTCGAGGATGCGTTCCTCGGCGGCGGCCTCCGCCCGGGCCCGGACGGCGGCCCGGCGCTTGTCGCGCACCATTCCGATCGCGCTCTCGACGAGGTCGCGGACGATCTGGTCCACGTCGCGGCCGACGTAGCCGACCTCCGTGAACTTGGTGGCCTCAACCTTCAGGAACGGCGCCTGGGCCAGGCGCGCCAGCCGACGGGCGATCTCGGTCTTGCCGACGCCGGTGGGGCCGATCATCAGGATGTTCTTCGGCGTCACCTCGTCGCGCAGCTCGGCGGGCACACGACGGCGGCGCCAGCGGTTGCGCAGGGCCACGGCCACGGCGCGTTTGGCCTCGGGATGACCGACGATGTAGCGGTCGAGCTCGGAGACGATCTCGCGGGGGGAAAACTCGGTCATGGTCCTTGTCAGGCGCTCGCCGGTTTCGCGGCGGGCAGGGGCTGCAGCTGATCGTAGACGATGCGCCAGCCGGCCTGGCCCTTGCGCCAGATACGCACGTAGTGGCCCTTGGCCTCGGCCGCATCCTTGGTCCAGCGCGCCTCACCGTAGGTGAAGGCCAGGTCCCCGGCCTTGGAGGCCTGGCCGCCGAGCGCCTTGAAGGCGACGGCGGCGGGCCGGGCGCCAAGTTCTCGCTCGCGTTCGGGGGCCAGGACCGCCGGCGGCGCCGGCGAGCCCTGGATGCGGGCGTCGTCGGCCAGGGCTGCGAGGTAGGCGACCTTCAGGTCCTTCTGGGCGATGGCGGCGAGCTTGGCCTCGGCATCGCCCACCTCCTTCATCGCCTTGGCGGCCGATCCCGCCGCGGCGGGCGCGTCGGCCAGGCGGCGCGGCTTGCTGGTGGGCGGCGGCGGCACGTGCGGCCCCGAGCCGCCGGCGCCGCCGTCGTAGATCCACTTCCAGCGCCCGTCCGGCTGCTTCTTCCAGACGGTGAAGTAGTAGCCGCCGTGCTTGCCGGCGAGCGTGTAGGGGCCGGTGGTGAAGCCGAGGTCGCCCGAGCGGGCGAGGCCCGCCCACACGGGCCACCAATAGAGCGCAGGGCCGCCCTTATCGGGCGCGGCCTTCAGCGTCTCGTGGGCGTTTACCGGGCCCGGCTGCATGATAATGGCGTCCGGCGCCGAATGCTTCAGGAACGAGGCCTTGTAGCCCAGCGCCAGCCCGTCGGCGGCGAAGGCCCGCTCGGCGGCGATGACCGGCGCGGGATCGGCCGCGAGGGCCGGCGCGGCGGCGAGCGCGAGGCCCACGATCAGCGCGGCCTCAGATGGCCTCAACGGTCAGCTCCCCGTTGGTGTAGACGCAGATCTCCGCGGCGATGGCCATCGCCTTCCGGGCGATCGTCTCGGCGTCGGCGTCGGTGTCGATCAGCGCCCGGGCGGCAGCCAGGGCGAAGTTGCCGCCCGAGCCGATGGCGGCCACGCCGCGCTCCGGCTCCAACACATCGCCGGCGCCGGTGACGGTGAAGACATTGTCTTTGTCGGCCACCAGCAGCATGGCCTCCAGCCGCCGCAGCACCCGGTCGGTGCGCCAGTCCTTGGCCAGGTCAACGCAAGCCCGGGCCAGCTGGTCGGGATACTGTTCGAGCTTGGTCTCCAGCCGCTCGATGAGGGTGAATGCGTCGGCGGTGGCCCCGGCGAAGCCGGCGATCACCTTGCCGCCGGCCAGCCGGCGCACCTTGCGCGCCGCGGCCTTGACCACCGTCTGGCCCATGGACACCTGCCCATCGCCGGCGATGACGGTGCGTCCCCCTTTGCGCACGGCCAAGATGGTGGTCCCATGCCAGTCGGGGAAGGCGGCGTTCGACATCGTCGCGGATGTGGCGAGACAGGAAGGCAAGGTCAAGGCGGTGGCGTTTTCCGACGAGGAGGTGGAGCGCTATGCGCGCCACCTGGTGCTGCGCGAGATCGGCGGGCCGGGACAGCAGAAGCTGAAGGCGGCCAGCGTGCTGATCGTCGGCGCTGGGGGCCTCGGGGCGCCGGCCTCGCTGTACCTGGCCGCGGCCGGCGTGGGCCGCCTCGTGCTGGTCGACCCGGACGTCGTCGATCGCTCCAACCTGCAGCGCCAGGTGCTCTACGCCGAGGACGAGGTGGGCCGGCCCAAGGTCGAGACGGCCGCCCTGCGCCTGGCCGCCCTCAATCCCCACACGCACATCGAGACGGTGCAGGCCAGGCTCGACGCCGGCAACGCCGGCGAGCTGGTCCGGGGCGTCGACCTGGTGCTCGACGGCACCGACGACTTCGCCACCCGCTTCGCGGTCAACGCCGCCTGCGTGGCGCAGCGAAAGACCCTGGTCTCGGGCGCCATCGGCCGCTGGACGGGCCAGATCGGCGTCTACGGCGGCCGGCCCTGCTACCGCTGCCTGGTGCCGGAGATCCCGCCGGACGCTGAGACCTGCTCGGCGGTCGGCGTTGTCGGCGCCCTGGCCGGCGTCATCGGCTCGATCATGGCGCTGGAGGCGGTCAAGTTGATCACCGGCGCCGGCGAGCCGCTGCTGGGCCGCTTGATGCTCTACGACGGCCTCTCCGCCGAGACCCGGACGGTGCGGATCGGCGCTGATCCGGAATGCGAGGTGTGCGCCTCAACAAAGGATAGAGCGCCGGTCAACTAACCGTGATCGGCGACCTATTAACCATTATTCCGGTTGGGGGCGGCGCGGGAGCCGCAGGGATCCCGTGCGCGCGCCGCCGTGGGAGCGGCGCGGCAAGACCTCTGGGAGACGTCGATGGCAACCTCGTTCACCTTCTACGGAGTCGTTGAAAGCGTTGATCCGACCAGCACGCCAAACTTCCAGTACGCGACCGGCGACAAGGTCCAGGCCCACCTCACGCTGACCGGCGAGATCGAGGACGACTGGGAGGACGCGGTCGAGGACGAAAGCTCCATCTTCACGCGCAACGACGACGACATCGAGCTGACGTTCGACGGCCACTCGATGTTCATCACGGATGATTTCTTCCTCCGGAGCAACGGGACCGATCTGTCGATCGTAGAGGCCAGCTTCATCGGCGCGCACATCGACGTCGACCCCGAGCCGCTCTCGCCTCCCGGGTCGCTGTTCTTCCGCGTCAACCAATTCGAAAGCGGCGGCGCGCGGCTTATCGAACAGGAGGGCAACGGTTCCGAGAGCGGCCTGCGCTACGGGGCGGCGGACATCTCCGGCGCCTGGATCCCGGACGACATCGATCCGAACCTGATCTACGGCACCGACGCCGGTCAGGTGCTGAAGTCCAAGGGCGAGGTCTCGATGATCTGGGCCTTCGGCGGCAACGACACCGTGCAGGGCTCGAACAGCACCTACGCCTGGGGCGGAGCGGGTAACGACTCGCTGCGGGGCAGCGGCGAGGAGGACCAGATGTGGGGCGGCCTCGGCGACGACACCGTGGCCGGCCGCGGCGGCGCCGACATGCTCAACGGTCTGGCCGGCAACGACTTGGTCCAAGGCGGCGACGGCGAAGACACTCTGGCCGGCGGTCAGGGGAACGATTCGCTGACGGGCGGCGCCGAGGACGATTACCTGGACGGCGGCTTCGGCAACGACACGCTTCGAGGGGAAGGGGGCGACGACACCCTGATCGACCTCGAAGGCGCGGACTCCCTGGATGGTGGAACTGGCGACGACATACTGCAGGGCGCTGCGCTTCGCGGGGGCGGCGGTGAGGACGTTTTCCGCTTCTACCTCGAGTTCGGCCCAACGGTGGTCCATGACTTCCAGAACGGAACCGACCAGCTGGAGGCGCTGAGCGTCCCGCCGGGCGTGGACGTCCTGAGCTTGGCGACGCAAGTCGGGAGCGACGTGCAATTCGCCTACAACGGCCAGACCTTCCTCACCGTAAAGAACATCCTGGTCAGCCAGTTGGACGACGGGGACTTCGTCGGCTGAGTTCCTCCCCGAGAGGGCGGGTCCATCTGATCAACTCCACGTGATGATGGACCCGCAAGCTCGTCCTGCGGTTGCGGTGCCGCGGCCGGTCCTGGGTGCATCCGGCGTCCGGTACAAGGCCCGAACCTGAGGGAGGCTTCCATGGCGGAACAAGCCAGTTTCATATTCTACGGCGTTGTCGAGGATGACTATGCCGGCGATCCCGAAGTCGGCGCCGGGCTGAGCGCCGCCCCCTACGGCTATGCCCAGGGTGAGACCGTCGGTGGTCGCCTCACGCTCACGGAGCAAGGCACGGCCGCCTACCTGCATCTACAGGCGTATGAGACCTCGGACTGGTTCCCGGCCGAGTGGATCGCCGACTTCACGTTTGAACGGGCGCAGATCGGCGACTTCAACGAGGGGGACATCCATCCCTCCGCCCTGCTGAACTTGGCCAGCAACGGCACTGACCTGTCGCTGACGGACCTCCACATATCTCTCCGTCGCGACCTCCCGGGCGGCGACCACGTGATGACGGCGTCTCAGGCGCGGTACGGCGGCGTGCTGATGTCGGACGGGGCGCTGGGCGACTACGGCGACAGGCTGTTGATTGCGGGGGCCTGGCTGCCTTCGGACATCACGCCCACCCTGATCTACGGCGGGGATGCTGCGGACGTCCTCACCGGTCAGGGGGAGGTCTCGCTGGTCTGGGGCGGCCTCGGGAACGACGTCATCAGCTTCGGGTCAGGGGCCGGATACGGCTGGGGGGGCCAGGGGAACGACACGCTGCGGGGCGGCGACGAGGAGGACCAACTCTGGGGCGGGTTGGGCGACGATTCGGTTCAGGGCCGTGGCGGCGCAGATCATCTCCATGGCCTTTGGGGAGACGACACCCTGAGCGGCGGGGACGGGGACGACACCCTCGATGGGGGCCGAGGCGCCGAAGACGGCTCTCATGGACGGGACGTCCTGCGGGGGGACGCCGGCAATGATCTGCTGATCGGTCACAGCGACAGCGCTGACACCCTCCTGGGCGGGGCCGGCGACGACGTTATCCTGAGCTCTGGGGGCTACCCCTCCGAAATGAGCTTCGCCGATGGTGGAACCGGCGACGACCTATTGGTTGCGCATCTAGGCGGCGCCCGTCTGAAGGGCGGCGGCGGCTATGACGTCTTCGAGGTGACTCCCTACGGCGAGACGGTGATCGAGGACTTCAAGCCGCGCGTCGATCGCATCGATCTGATCGACGACAACATCCGGTGGGACACCTTCCAGGAGCTGATGACCTTCGCGAGGCAGGACGGCGCTCACGTGGTGTTCGAGTTCGACCGCCCGGACACCACCATCACGTTGCGCAATACGCAGCTCACGGATCTGCGCAGCGCCGACTTCATCTTCTGACCGGCGGGCGGCCGCCGCCTACAGCATCGCCGGGATCACCCGGTCGGGCGGGCGGTGGCCGTCCATCCAGGTCTTGATGTTGATGATCACCTTCTCGCCCATGTCGATGCGGCCTTCGACGGTCGCCGAGCTCATGTGCGGCAGAAGGACGGTGTTCGGGGCGGCCAGCAGCTCGGGCTTGATCTCCGGCTCCCGCTCGAACACGTCCAGGCCGGCGCCGGCGATCTTGCCGGCGGTCAGCAGCTGGGCGAGCGCGGCCTCGTCGACGATCTCGCCGCGGGCGGTGTTGATGACGATGGCGTGGGGCTGCAGCAGCTTCAGCCGCCGAGCAGACAGCAGGTGATAGGTCGCCGGCGTGTGCGGCGAGTGCACGGTGACGATGTCCACCCGGGCCAGCATCTGGTCCAGGCTGTCCCAGTAGGTGGCGCCCAGCTCCTCGGCGATCAGGTGCGAGACCGGTTTTCGGTTGTGGTAGTGGATCTGCAGCCCGAACGCCCGGGCCCGGCGGGCCACGGCCTGGCCGATGCGGCCCATGCCGATGATGCCCAGTCGCTTGCCGGTGATTCGCCGGCCCAGCATCCAGGTGGGCGACCAGCCGGAGAACTTGCCCTCGCGCAGGATGTTGGCGCCCTCCACGACCCGGCGCAGCACGGCCATCATCAGGGTCATGGTCAGGTCGGCGGTGTCCTCGGTCAGCACGCCGGGAGTGTTGGTGACGGTGATTCCCTTGGCGTTGGCGGCGGCTACGTCGATGTGGTCGACCCCCGCCCCGAAGTTGGCGATCAGCTTCAGCTGCGATCCGGCCAGCGCCAGCGTCTCGGCGTCCAGCTTGTCGGTGATGGTGGGGGCGAGCACATCGGCGCGCTGCAGCGCCTGCGCCAGCGCGTCACGGCTCATGGGCTCGTCGCTGAGATTAAGTTCGGCGTCGAACAGCTCGCGCATGCGCGTCTCCACCGGATCGGGGAGCTTGCGCGTGACGATGACTTTCGGCTTGCGGGCGGCCATGAGCGGGTACGAAAAGGGGGTTTCCTGGGGGCGCGGCTGTAGGCGCGATTTTGCGCGCTTCTAGCAAAGCCCCCCACGGCGGCCAAGGCGAGCACCGATTGAGCGGACATCTAAAACGCGGGCTGCTGAAATTGACGGCGGCGCTTGTTCTGGCCGGCGCCACCGCCGCGCTGGCGGCCGACCGGCCAACGCCGTCCGGCCTGCCGGTGCCGCGCTACGTCTCGCTGAAGTTCGACGAGGTCAACGCCCGCTCCGGCCCCGCCGACGACCACCGCCGCCTTTGGATTTACCGGGTGAAGGGGCTGCCGGTGCAGGTGGTCGCCGAGACCCGGGAGTGGCGCAAGGTGTGCGATCCGGACGGCGGCAGCGCCTGGGTTCACCGCCGAACCACCGACGGACGGCGGATGGTGATGCGGGTGCGCCCCAACGCCCTGGGCCTGCGCCGCAAGCCCGAGGCGCAGATGCGCCCCTTCGCCTATTTGAACCCGCGGTCCCTGGCCGCGTTGGATCGCTGCAGCGAAGGATGGTGCCGCATCCGCGCCGGCCGGACCACCGGCTGGGCGCCGGCGGGCGAGCTTTGGGGTACGGACGAACGTCCCCAATGTCGTTGAGCCGGTGCGGGGGGTCGTGTTAGGGCCTCACCCTTCCTTAAGCACGGCCTGGCTGGTGATGGCGGATACAACGATCCCGGCGGTCAAGAACCGCTACGAGTACGAAGAGCTGCTGGCCTGCGCGCGCGGCGAGCTGTTCGGACCCGGCAACGCCCAGCTGCCGGCCCCGCCGATGCTGCTGTTCGACCGCATGACCATCATCACCAAGGATGGCGGCGCCTACGGCAAGGGCTACATCGAGGCGGAGTTCGACATCCGTCCCGACCTCTGGTTCTTCGACTGCCACTTCCTGGGCGACCCGGTGATGCCGGGCTCGCTGGGCCTCGACGCCATGTGGCAGCTGGTCGGCTTCTTCCTGGGCTGGATCGGCGGCAAGGGCCGCGGCCGCGCCCTGGGCTGCGGCGAGGTCGCCTTCTCCGGCCAGGTCACCCAGGACATCAAGCTGGTGACCTACAAGGTCGACATGAAGCGGGTCATCAATCGGTCCTTGGTCATGGGACTTGGGGATGCGGTGCTTGAGGCCGACGGGGTCCCCATCTACACGGCGAAGGACCTCAAGGTCGGTCTCATGTCGGCCCGGGCGGCCCAGGCTTAGAGCGGAGCGTAGATTATCGAATGCGGCGCGTCGTCGTCACAGGGATCGGTATCGTCTCATCCATCGGCAACAACGCCAACGAGGTGCTCGCCTCGCTGCGAGAGGCCAAGAGCGGCGTGACCGCCGCGCCCGAGTACGCCGAGCTGGGCTTCCGCTGCCAGGTCCATGCGGCCCCGCAGATCGACTGGGAATCGATGGTGGACCGGCGGGCGGCGCGTTTCCTGGCGCAGGGCACCGCCTTCGGCCACATCGCCATGGAGCAGGCGAT
>NZ_DATAGM010000114.1:0-9099 GCF_036263695.1 Phenylobacterium sp. | reverse complement strand
AAGGCGAGGCCGCCACCGTGCGCCTGGGTCGAGCGCTGGCGGCGGCGCTGCAGGCGGGCGAGGCCGTCTGCCTGTCGGAGCCGCTGGGGGCCGGCAAGTCGACACTGGCGAGAGCCCTGATCCGCGCCCGGACCCGGCCTGACGAGGACGTGCCGAGCCCCACCTTCACCCTGGTGCAGTTCTACGAGGGCCGCGGCCTCGCCATCGCCCATTTCGACCTCTACCGTCTGACCTCGCCGGACGAGGCCTATGAGATCGGCCTCGACGAGGCGCTGGAGGATGGGGCGGCGCTGATCGAGTGGCCGGAGCGGCTGGACGCGCTTCCGCCGCATCGACTTGAGGTGCGGATCACGCCAGAAACCGGTGCGGATGAGCGCGTGCGGCGCGTGCGGCTGGAGGCCCACGGCGCCTGGGAGGGTCGCAAGGTTGAGTTCGGATCGTGAGGCGCTGAAGGCCGACTTCCTGGCCCGCAACGGACTGGGCGATGCGCGGCGCGAGCCGCTGGCCGGCGACGCCTCGACGCGCCGCTACGAGCGGCTGCACCGGCCGGACGGGGTCAGCCTGATCTTCATGGACCAGCCGCCAGTCGAGAGCGCCCCCTGCCCGCCGAACGCCACCCCCGACCAGCGCCGCGCGGCCGGCTACAACGCCATGGCCCGCCTCGCCGCCGGCCGGGTGGACGCCTTCATCGCCACGGCCGAGTGGCTGCGCGCCCAGGGGCTGTCGGCCCCGCACATCGTCGCCCACGACGCGCCGGAGGGCCTGGCTGTCCTTGAGGACCTCGGCGACGACCTCTACGCCCGGCTGATCGAGAACGGCCAGGACGAGGGGCCTCTCTACGACGCCGCCGTAGACGCGCTGGCCCGCATCCACGAGACCCGGCCGCCGGACGTGTTGACCCACGAGGGCGTCAGCTGGCCGCTGCTGGCCTACGACGACCTGGCCCTGCAGACCGGCGGGAACATGTTCCTGGAGTGGTGGCCCAAGTACGCCGGAATCCCGCCGTTCCCGGAAGAGGCGGCCGCCGAGTGGGAGGCCCTTTGGGCGCCGATCCGCACCCGCGGCGAGGCGCAGGCCAGCGTCTTCTGCCACCGCGACTACCACGCCGAGAACCTGATCTGGCTGCCCGGCCGCTCGGGGGCTCAACGGGTCGGCATGCTGGACTTCCAGGACGCCGTCCGCGCCCATCCGGCCTGGGACTTCTCGATGCTGCTGCACGACGCCCGCCGGGACGTCTCGCCGGAACGCGAGAAACAGGCGCTGGACCGCTACCTCTCGATCCGCAGCGACCTCGACCGCGAGGCCTTCCTGGCCGACTACCACGCGCTGGGCGCGCTCAACATGTCACGGATCCTGTTCATCTTCGCCCGGCAGGTCGCCGGCTACGGGCGGCCCCGCTACGAGGCCTTCATGCCCAGGACCTGGGGCTACCTGAACCGCTGCCTGGCCGCGCCGCAGATGGCGCCGGTGAAGGCCTGGTTCGACGCTTACGTGCCCACCGAGGCGCGCCGGTGACCGACGGCCCCAAGCGCGCCATGGTGCTGGCCGCGGGCCTGGGCACCCGCATGCGGCCACTCACCGACGCCACGACCAAGGCGCTGATCCAGGTCGGCGGCAAGGCGCTGATCGACCACGTGCTCGACAGGCTGGCCGACGCCGGTGTCGAGGAGGCGGTGGTCAACGTCCACCACTTCGCGGACCAGATGGAGGACCATCTGGCCCGCCGGACCCACCCGCGCATCCGCATCAGCGACGAGCGGGCCGAACTGCTGGACTCCGGCGGCGGCATCCAGAAGGCCCGCCACCTGCTCGGCGAGGACCCCATCTTCATCGCCAACATCGACTCCATCTGGATCGAGGGGGCGACGCCGGCCCTGGAGGCGCTGAAGCGCGTCTGGGACCCCGCCAAAATGGACGTCGCCCTGCTGCTGGTCCCCCGCGGCCAAGGCATCGGCTTCGAGGGCCCCCGCGGTTTCTTCATGGACGCCGAAGGACGGCTGACCCACTCGGCCGAGCCGCAGCCGCCGACGCCCTACGCCAACGTCGGGTTCCAGATCATGAAGCCGCAGGTGCTGGACGGGGCCGGCGAGGGCGCCTTCTCCATGGTGCCGATCTGGCGCGAGCTCGCCGCCCGCGGCCGGCTCTACGGCGCGGTCATGGACGCCTTCTGGATGCACGTCGGCGATCCCGCCGCCCGGGATGCGGCCGAGGCGCGGCTCAATGAGCCGGCATGAGATCTTCGGCGTTCGCGCGCCGCGGTGGTTCAACATCCCGGCCCACCGGCCGTTCGCGGAGGATCTGGCCCGCGGCCTCTACGAGGCGCTGATCCCCGAAGGGCCGGAGGCCCTCGCCGAAGCTGTCCTCCTGACGCCGACCCGCCGCGGCGCGCGCGCCTTGACTGACGCTTTCCTGGCCGCCGCGGGCGGGCGGGCCCTGCTGCCGCCGCAGATCCTGCCGCTGGGCGACCTCGACGAGGGCGAGCCGCCGTTCGAGCCCGGCGACCTGGCCTTGGATCTGCCCGCCGCCATCGCCCCCCTGCGCCGCCGGTTCGAGCTGACCGGGCTCGTGAAGGCGAACGAACGCCTGCTGAACCGGGAGCTGGACGCCGTCGGCGCCCTGGAGCTGGCCGACGCCCTGGGCGGCTTCCTTGATAGCCTGCAGATCGAGGAGGTGACCGCGGAGAAGGGGCTCGCCGACCTGGTCGAGAGCGACTTGGCCGAGCACTGGCGGGTCTCCCGCACCTTTCTGGAAGTGGCCCTGGAAGCCTGGCCGAAGCGGCTGGCTGAGCTGGGCCTGGTGGACGTCAGCCAGCGCCGCGTCCTGCTGCTGCGGGCCCTGGCCGAGAAGTGGGACGCGGAGCCGCCAGAGGGCCGGCTGGTGGCGGCGGGCTCGACCGGCACCGCGCCGGCCACCGCCGACCTGCTGGCGGTGATCGCCCGCGCCCCGCAGGGCTGTGTCGTTCTCCCCGGCCTGGACGAGGGGCTGGCCGACAAGGCCTGGGCGCAGGTGGAGGAGCAGCATCCGCAGGGGGCGATGAAGCGGCTGCTGGACCGGGCCGGCGTCGCTCGCGCCGACGTCGCCGTCTGGCCCGCCTCGCGCCCACACCTGAACGAGGGCCGCTGGCGCCGGCGAGTGATCAACGAGGCGCTGCGCCCCGCCGAGGCCACCGCCGACTGGCTGCACGTGATCGGCGAGCTGGCGGGCAAAGGCCCCGGCGAGCCCGGCGCGACCATCGCCCGCGGCTTTGACGGCCTCTCCCTGGTCTCCGCCCGCGGTGAGGACGAGGCGGCCACCGTCACGGCCCTGCTGCTGCGAGAGGCGCTGGAGACGCCGGGCATGACCGCCGCCCTCGTCTCCCCTGATCAAGCGCTGTCGCGGCGCGTCGCCGCCCGGTTGGCCCGTTGGGGGATCGTCCCCGACTCCTCGGCCGGCGAGGCGCTGGCCGGCCGCCGGGTCGGCGTGCTGGCCCACCTGCTGGCCCGCGCCGCCGCCGATCCGCTCCATCCGGTGATCCTGCTCGGCCTCATCAAGCACCCTTTCACACGCCTCGGGCTCGAACCTTCGGACCTGGAAGCCGGCGCCGAGACCCTGGAGCTGAAGGCGCTGCGCGGCGCGCGCGCCCACGAGTGGGAGGCGCTCGAGCGGCGCCTGGCCGGCCTGCGCCCGGAGGCGCAGGACCTCGCCGTCCGCCTTCGCGCGGTGCTGGACGACCTCACCGCCGTCTACGCGAGCGGCCCGGCGCGTCCCGCCGACGCCGCGCGCGCACTCGCGGCCGCCATGGAGGCGATCGCCGAGGATCCCTCGGGCGCCCCAGGCGAGCTCTGGGCCGGCCACGGCGGGGAGGCGCTGAGCCGGCTGCTCTCCAGCCTGATCCACGACTCTGCCGGCCTGCCCCCCGCCACCGCCGATCGCTTCGCCGACCTGCTGGACGCCCTCATGGCCGCAGAGACCGTGCGCGCCGGCGGCGCCACCCACCCGCGCCTGCGGATCCTCGGCGCCATCGAAGCGCGGCTGGTCCGCGCCGATCGGCTGATCGTCGCCGGCCTGGAGGAAGGCGTCTGGCCCAAGGGCGCGCCGCTCGACCCGTTCCTGTCGCGGCCCATGCGCAAACGGCTAGGCCTGCCGCCGCCGGAGCGACGCATCGGGCTGGCCGCCCACGACTTCGCTCAGGCCGCCTGCGCGCCCGAGGTGGTCCTGCTGCACTCCGAGCGCCGCGAGGGCGCGCCGGCCGTGAAGTCGCGCTGGTTATGGCGGCTGGAGACGCTGGCCCGCGGCGCCGGCGTCGAGATTCCCGGTCACCCGGAGGTCCTCGCCTGGGCCCGCGGCCTCGACGCGCCGGGCGCCTATTCCCCCGCCAAGCGGCCCGGGCCCACGCCGCCGGTGGAGCACCGGCCGCGGGAGATGTTCGTCACCCGGGTCGAGACGCTGACCCGCGACCCCTACGCAGTCTGGGCCCGCGACATCCTCAAGCTCTACCCGCTGGAGCGGCCGGACGAGGCGGTGGAGGCCCGCGCCCGCGGCACGGCCATCCACAAGGCCTTCGAGATCTTCTCTACGGAGCACCCGCACGCGCTCCCGGAAGACGCCGCGGCCATCTTCGAGCGCCTCTACATGGACGCCCTGGTGGAGGCGGGAATGCCCAGCGAGGCGCTGGTGCGGGAGGCCGCGCTGGCGCGAGAGGCGGCCGCCTGGGTGGTGGAGCTGGAGCGCGAGCGCCGCGACGGCCGGACCCTGCACATCGAGCAGGAAGGTAAGCTCACCATCGAGGCCCCCGCCGGCCCCTTCACCCTGAAGGCCCGCGCCGACCGCATCGAGGTGACCGTCGACGGCTACGGCCACGTGATCGACTACAAGACCGGCAAGGCGCCCTCGAAAAAGGAGGTGGCCACCGGCTTCTCGCCGCAGCTGACCCTGACCGCCGCGATCCTGGCCGGCGGCGGCTTCCACGGCCTCGGCCGCCCCACACCCGGCGACCTGACCTACCTGGAAGTCACCGGCCGCAAGCCCGCCGGCAAGGTGGAGATCCGCGCCGCCGCGGGGCCGGAGAGCCAGGACGCCGCCGCCCAGGCGCTGGCCGGTCTTGGCGAGCTCATCGCCCGCTTTGACAACCCGGCCCAGCCATACCTCTCCCGCGTCTCACCCCAGTTCGTGAAGGCCCGCATCAGCGACTACGACCACCTGGCCCGGGTGTTCGAGTGGTCGACGAGCGGCGAGGAGGGGGAGGAGTGATGGCTGAGATCGTCCACCTCTTCGACCCGGACCCGCAGCGCACCGCGGCGGACCCGACGCTGTCGGCCTTCGTGACGGCTAACGCCGGCTCGGGGAAGACCAAGACGCTGATCGACCGGGTGGCGCGGCTGCTGCTGGCGGGCGCCGAGCCCGAGACCATCCTGTGCGTCACCTACACCAAGGCGGCCGCCGCGGAGATGCAGCGGCGGCTGTTCGACCTGCTCGGCGGCTGGTCGGTGGCGAGCGACGAGCAGCTGCGGACGGATCTGGCGAAGCTGCAGGGGCGGGACGAGGAGACCTACGACGAAAAGCACCTGTCGGAGGCCCGCGCTCTCTTCGCCCGCGCGCTGGAGACGCCCGGCGGGCTGAAGATCCAGACCATCCACGCCTTCTGCGAGAAGCTGCTGCGCCGGTTCCCGGTGGAGGCGGGGGTCTCGCCGGGCTTCCGCGTGCTGGACGACGCCGCCTCGGCCGTGGTGGCGGACGCCGCGCGCAAGGCCGTGGCGCAGCAGGCGCTGGGCGCCGGGCCGCTGGCGGACGCCTACGCCCGCTTCTCGGTGGCCCTCGACTTCGCCAGCTTCCACGAGATGTTCCGGGCCTTCGAGGCCAAGAGGAGCGCCATCGCCGAGTACATCGAAAGCTGCGGCGGCCTGGCCGGCGTGCCCCAGGCGGTGGCGCAGGCCTGCGGGCTCGACCACCTGATGGACGCCGCCGCCATCGAGGCCGACGCCCTCTCGCCGCCGGCGATCCACGCCGCCGACTGGCGCTGGGCGGCCGAGGCGCTGCTCAAGGGCAGCGAGAAGACCGACGTCCCCAACGGCCTGAAGGCCGCTCAGGTGGCCGAGGCCGCGGCCCTCGGTGAGAGCCGGCCGCAGCTGATCCGCGAGATGCTGTTCACCCAGGCCGGCGAGCCGCGGAAGACCTGCGCCACGAAGCAGGTGGACCCGGCCGTCTGCGAGTGGCTGAAGGCCGAGCAGGAGCGGATCGCCGAGGCCTTCAAGATGGCCAAGCGGGCCCGGGTCGCCGAGGACACCGTCTACGCGCTGACCTTGGCCGCCGCCTACGTCCACGCTCACGAGACCGAGAAGGCCCGCTCCGGCGGGCTCGACTTCGCCGACCTGATCGAGCGCACCTGCGCCCTGCTGGCCAGCCGGCCGGCCGCGGCCTGGGTGCTCTACAAGCTGGACGGCGGCATCGACCACATCCTGGTGGACGAAGCCCAGGACACCGCCCCCGACCAGTGGCGCATTGTCCGCGCCCTGACCGGCGAGTTCTTCGCCGGCGAGGACCGCAAGGCCGAGCGGCGGCTGGAGCGCAACATCTTCGTCGTCGGCGACGAGAAGCAGTCGATCTATTCCTTCCAGGGCGCGCAGCCGGAGCTGCTGATCCACGAGTTCGAGTTCCACCGCGAGCGGGCGAGCGGCGCGGGCTTCCGCTTCGAGCGGGTGGACCTCTTGGCCTCCTGGCGCTCCACGCCGCAGGTGCTGTCCTTCGTCGACGCGACCTTCGCCCCGCCGGAGCTGGCCACGGCGATCCTGCCCCGCGCGGCGGCCGAGAAGATCGAGCACACGGCGATGCGCGCCGCCCACGCTGGCTGCGTCGACATCTGGCCGCTGGAGCAGGAGCTCACGGGTTCGGAGCGCGACGCCTGGGACGCGCCCCTTGACGCAGAGAGCGAGACCAGCGCCAACCGCCGCCTCGCCGAGAAGATCGCCTGCGAGATCGAGGCGCTGATCGAGCGCGGCGACGCCGTCTTCGACTCGCGGCTGAAGGACTGGCGGCCCGCCACAGCCGGCGACGTGCTGATCCTGGTGCGCCGGCGAAAGGCGCTGTTCGAGGACATCCTGCGGGCCCTGAAGCGGCGCAAGATCCCGGTGGCCGGCGCCGACCGGCTGGCCCTGTCCGAACACATCGTCTTCGACGACCTCTTGGCGCTGGCCCGCTTCGTCCGCTTCCCGAAGGACGAGCTGACGCTCGCCGCCCTGCTGCGCAGCCCGTTCTGCGAGGTCTCGGACGAGAGCCTCTACGAGCTCGCCCACGGCCGCGGGAAGGAGAGCCTGTGGGCGCGCCTGCGTCGCCGCGGCGACGAGCGCGCGGAGTGGGCCGGGGCCCGCGCCTTTCTCGCCACCGCCCTGGAGGAGGCGCTGACACGCCGCCCGTTCGAGTTCTACGCCCGGCTGCTGGGCCTGGTCGGCGCCGACGGCCGCTCGATGCGCCAGCGGCTGCTCACCCGGCTGGGCGGCGAAGCGGAGGACGCGCTGGACGAGTTCCTGGCCCAGGTGCTGGCCGCCGAGGGCCGCGGTGTGCACGGGCTGGAGGGCCTGGCCTCCGCCTTCGCCAGCCTCGACATCACCGTCAAGCGCGAGATGGAAGCCGGACGCGACGAGGTGCGGGTGATGACCGCCCACGGCGCCAAGGGACTGGAGGCGCCGATCGTCTTCCTGCCGGAGACGACGCTGTCGCGCACCGCCCGCGGCTCTCCGCTGATGGAGACCGAGACGGAAGACGGAGAGCGCGGCTTCCTCTGGTGCGCCTCGGGCGCCAACGACTGCGAGGCCTCGGCCGCCGCCCGTGAGCGGCGGGCGAAGCGCGAGGAGGAGGAGGCCTACCGCCTGCTCTACGTCGCCTTGACGAGAGCTCGGGACCGGCTGGTGCTGTGCGGGCGTCTTTCGGCGACGGCCAAGGAGGAGAACCTCAAGGGCTGGTGGGGCGCGGTGGGCGCCGCCTTCCGCCACGCCCACATCGAGCCGCACGTGCGCGAGACGACCTGCGGCGACATGCAGATCCGCCGCTATGGGCCGGACCCGCGTCTCCTCGGCCGCGCCGCTAAATCGGCGGCGAGGTCGCCGGGCCTGCCCGACTGGGCCCTGCGCCACGCCGCGCCCGAGGCGTTCGCGAAGTACGCGCCGCCATCCACCCTCGGCGAAGACGCCCGCGCAGCGGCCGCCTCGCCGCTCTCGGAGGCCCAGGGGCTCGGCCGCTTCCGGCGCGGCGACCTGATCCACCGGCTGCTGCAGATCCTGCCCGACGTGCCGGCGCCGACGCGGGCCCAGGCCGCCCGCGGGCTGCTCGAGCGTGAGACGGACCTCACGGCCGACCAGCGACGGGAGATGGCCGAGGCGGCCCTCTCGGTGCTGCAGGACGCCCGCTTCGCCGAGGTGTTCGGCCCCGGCTCGCGCGCGGAGGCGCCGATAATCGGTTCGGGCGCGGCTCTGCCCAAGGGGCTGGCCATCTCCGGCCGTATCGACCGGCTGGTGGTGCTGCCCGACCGGGTTCTGGTGGTCGATTTCAAGACCAACCGGCCCTCGCCGGCGCGCATCGAAGACGCCGACCCGGCCTACATCCGCCAGATGGCGCTCTACGCCGCGGTGCTTGCCGAAGTCTTCCCGGGGCGGGCGATCGAGGCGGCCCTAGTGTGGACGGATGGCCCGAAGCTGATGCCGATCCCAGAATTCCTGTTGGCCCAGAGCCTCGCGGAGCTGGGCCGTAACGCTTGATGCTGGGCAAGGCGCCGCCTACATCGAGGATCGCAAGACGTCAGGCTGCGTTCATCAACCTGACGATTGAGGAGCTTCTCTAATGAGCACCGTGAAGGTCACCGACGACACCTTCGAACAGGACGTCCTGAAGGCCGAAATGCCGGTCCTGGTGGATTTCTGGGCGGAGTGGTGCGGACCCTGTAAGCAGATCGCCCCCGCCCTTGAGCAGATCGCCGACGAACTGGCGGGCCAGGTGACGGTGGCCAAGCTCGACATTGAGGAGAGCCCGACCACGCCCTCCCGCTACGGCGTGCGCGGCATCCCGACCATGATGCTGTTCAAGGGCGGCCAGATGGCCTCGATGAAGGTCGGGGCCATGCCCAAGAATAAG
>NZ_DATAGM010000113.1:0-3551 GCF_036263695.1 Phenylobacterium sp. | reverse complement strand
GCTCGGCCGTACGACCCGGATAGAGGCGCTCCAGGAAGGCGCCCATCGCCGCCCGCTTGGCGTCCAGGCCGGTGACCTGCCGCGCCGTTCCGAAGACCATCGCCGAGCGGAAGTTCACCGAGTGCTTGATGCCCGAGCGGCCGACCATCAGGCCGTCCAGCAGGGTGACCGTCACGCACACCGGCGCGCCCGAGCCGCTCCGGGCCAACATCCGGCCGGCCGCCGCCCCGTGCCAGTAGAGCGTCCGGCCTTCCCGCCAGAAGGTGGTGGGGGTGACCATCGGCTGGTCGCCGTCCAGATAGCCGATATGGGCCACCAGGGCGGCGTCCAGCACGGCGTACAGGCTCTCATCGTCGTACCGACCGCGGTCGGGCCGACGGCGCAGGCGGGTGCGGGGCGACGGGGTCAGGTTCTCGGACATGGCCGGCCTCCTTTCGGACCTTGGAGAGCTAGGCCGTGTGTGGTCTGCTGAGTAGATCCAGTTCGGACGAGCGAAGCAGACCAATCATGAGCTGGGCCGAGATCTACCCGTGGGAGGCGCCGGCGCCGGGCGAGCCGCGCATCCACCGCGTCTACGAGCAACTGAGGGAGGCGATCCATTCCGGCGCGCTGAAGCCCGGCGGGCGGCTGCCGTCCAGCCGCGACCTGGCGCACCGGCTGGGCGTGGCGCGGGCCTCGGTCGTCGCCGCCTACGAGCGGTTGGTGGGGGAGGGCTATGCGGAGGGCCGCGCCGGCTCGGGCACCTATGTCTCGGACGACCTCTCCGGGGTGCTGGAGCTGCGGCCGGCGCAGCCCGCGCCCGGCGCCGCCGCGCCGCCGCCGCTGCCGGGCCGAGTGGCCGAGCTGGAGGTCTTCGACCTGCCGGCCGCGCCGCCTGAGGCGCGGCCCTTCTCCAACGGGCGCACGCTGATGGACGAGCGGGCGCTGGACGCCTGGTCGCGCGCGAGCCGGCGGGCGCTGCGGACCCTGGGCCCGGTCCATTTCGGCTATTCCGACGCCCGCGGCGATCCTAGGCTGCGGGCGGCCATCGCCGACTCCCTTCGCGCAGCCCGCGGCGTGGTCTGCGAGCCGGACCAGGTGATCGTCACCGCCGGCGCCCAACACGCGGTGGACCTGGCCGCCCGGCTGCTGGTCCGGCCAGGCGACCCGGTGTGGCTGGAGGACCCCTGTTACGACCCGACCTGGCACGCTCTGGCGCAATTCGGGGCGCAGCTCCACCCGATCCCGGTGGACGCCTCCGGCATCGACGTGGCGGCCGGGCTCGCCGCCGCGCCGGGCGCGAAGATGGCGTTCGTGACGCCGTCGCATCAGTTCCCGCTGGGCGTGACCCTGTCGATGGCCCGGCGGCTGGAGCTGCTGGCCTGGGCGCGGCAGGCGGGCGCCTTCGTGGTGGAGGACGACTACGCCTCGGAATTCCGATACTCCGGACCGCCGCTGCCCTCGCTGCAGGGGCTCGATGGCGGGGAGCGGGTGATCTACGTCGGCACCCTCAACAAGGCGCTCTTCCCGGGCCTGCGCATGGGCTACATGGTCGCCCCGCGCCCGCTGCTGAAGGCGCTATCCGTCGAGCGGCACCTGACCGACCGCCAGCCGTCCAGCCTGATGCAGGCCGTGCTGCTCGACTTCATGGAGAGCGGTGAGTTCGCGGCGCACATCCGCCGGCGCCGGGTCGCCTACGGGCGCCAGCGGGACGCACTGGCGCAGGCGCTGGCCCGCCGGTTCGGCCACGAGCTGGAGGTCACCTGCCCGGACCAGGGCATGCAGCTGATCGCCTATTTTAGGGACGGCCGGTCGGACCTGGACGCCGAGGCCGCCGCCGCTCACGCAGGGCTCAGCACCCGAGCCATCAGCCGGCTCTATCGTAAGGCGCCGCCGAGGCCGGGCGTGCTGCTCGGCTTCTCCGGCTTTCCGGTCTCGGCGATGAAGGATGGGGTGGAGCGCCTCGCCAGGGCATGGGGGTCCGGGGGCGCGCGCGGCTAGGGGAGGAGAGCGCGCCCCCGGACTGCGGCGAAGGCGATGGCGGAGGGGCCTGCGCCGCGCTCTGGGAGAGTGGCGGCTAGATAGGCGCAGCCGATCGAGAGGGCCAATCGATTGTCTCTGGAAATGAGATAGAGGAGGTCTATCTTAGACCCATGCTCCCGACCCTCCGTCAGCTCAGCTACCTGAAGCTCCTCGCCGAGCAGGGCTCCTTCAGCAAGGCGGCCGAGGCGGCCCACGTCACCCAGCCCACCCTCTCGGCCGGCATCCAGGAGCTGGAGAAGATCCTCGGCGCGCCGGTGGTGGACAGGGCCCGCTCGGGCGTCATCCTGACCGCGCTCGGCCAGGAGGCCCTGGTCCGGGCCCGGACCATCCTCAACGAGGCCGAGGAGTTGGTGGAGGCGGCCCACAACGCCGGCCAGCCGCTGACCGGCCGCTTCCGCCTCGGCGTCATCCCGACCATCGCCCCCTTCCTGCTGCCCCAGGCGCTGCGCCTGCTGCGCCAGCGGTTCCCGAAGCTGCGCCTGTCCTGCGCGAGGACCTCACCCAGCGGCTGGTCACCTCGCTGCGGGCCGGCCACCTGGATGCGGCGCTGATCGCTCTGCCGTACGACGTCGCGGGCTTGGCCTGGGCGCGCGTGGCCGACGATGAGCTGTTCGCGGCCTTCCCGGCCAACCACCGTCTGGCCGCCCAGCCGAAGATCCGACCTTCGGATCTGGAGCAGGAGGATCTGATCCTGCTGGAGGACGGCCACTGCCTGCGCGAGCACGCCCTGGCCGCCTGCGGCCTGCGGCCCCGCAAGCCGGACGGCGAGGAGGCGTTCGCCGCGACCTCCCTGCCGACCCTGGTGCAGATGGTCGGCTCCGGGTTGGGGGTGACCTTCCTGCCGGGTATGGCGGTGGAGGCGGGCCTGGCCGAAACCGCGCCGATCACCGTCCGGCCGATCGCCGCCGTAGATCCGCGCCGCGAGATCGTCGTCGCCTGGCGCGCCGGCTCCAGCCGGGCCGCCGACGGCAAGCTGCTGGCCGAGACGCTCCAGGAGGCCTGAGCCCATTACCTGAGGCGTAATCGACCCGCGTCAGCGGTCCTTGCAGGATCAGGTCAGCCCCACCCGCGGGGCGCCCAACCTGGAGATGCCGCCATGACCTTCATCCGCCGCGTTCTGTTCGCCGACGCCGTCGCCAGCCTCGGCTCGGCCGTCCTGCTGATCGCCGCCACGGGCCCCGTCGCCGAGCTCACCGGCCTCTCCAAGGCGGTGCTGTTCGAGGCGGGCCTGGTGCTCGTCCCCTTCGTCCTGCTGGTGCTGGCGGTCGCGGCACGTCCGCAAATCTCCCGCGCCGCCGTCAAGGTCATCATCGCCATCAACGTCCTGTGGGTGATCGGCTCGGTCGCCGTCCTGGCGATGAGCGCGCCGACCGCTCTCGGCTACGCCTTCGTGATCGCCCAGGCGCTCGCCGTCGGCGTTCTCGCCGAGCTGCAGGTGATCGGGCTGAAGCGGGCGGCGAGGACCGCCTAGCTCTCCCTCCCCTTCATGGGGAGGGTCGAGTCGGCGCAGCCGACCGGGGTGGGGGAGT
>NZ_DATAGM010000112.1:0-11486 GCF_036263695.1 Phenylobacterium sp. | reverse complement strand
CCGCCCAGCGCCAGCACGGCGCCGCCCGCCCAGGCGAGGCCGTTCTCCTCCAGCCAGGTGCGCAGCCGCTGGCCGGCCGGGGGACCGAGCGGCCGCTGCGGCGCTCTCGGCGGCTCCGGCTCGGATTGGGCGAGCGCGGCCGGAGGCTCGGGCTCGGCTGCAACTTTCGGACGGGCCTGCGCCGCTTCGGGCGCTGCGCGCGGCGCGGAAGGCGCGGGCTCCGGCTCCGAAAGGGCTCCGGACGCGCCGCCGAAGAGCATGGCCCGCCGCTCGGCCTTTTCCAGCCGCCGCTCCAGCTCGTTGATCCTGAAGAACAGCCAGCCGAACCCGGCGAGCATCAGGATGAAGAGAAAGGCCTCCACGCCCACCCCACATGCAAACGTCTGGTTGATCGCCCCCAGGCGCCAAACCTTAGCACGATGGCAGCCGTATGCCCTGGCGTCACGCTTGCGCCGCGTCCCGCGCTGCCGCCTCATGGACGGAAACAGGAGGACGCCTGATGCCGCAGCTTTCGATGGATGACCTGATGTTCCGGCCCGGGCTGATGCAAGGCCACCGCATCCTGATCACCGGCGGCGGCACGGGCCTGGGCAAGGCCATGGCCGAGGCCTGCCTGATGCTGGGGGCGGAGGTCTACGTCTGCGGGCGGCGCGGCGGGGTTCTCGACGAGACCGCCAGGGAGCTGATGGACGCTCACGGCGGCAAGATGGTCGGCATCCCCTGCGACATCCGCGTCCCGGAGGCCATCGAGGAGATGCTGGACCGCATCTGGGCCGACGGCGGGGCGCTGACGGGCCTCGTCAACAACGCCGCCGGCAACTTCATCAGCCGCACCGAGGACCTGTCGCCGCGGGGCTTCGACGCCATTTCCAACATCGTCTTCCGCGGCTCGTTCTTCGTGACGCTCGGGTGCGGCAAGCGCTGGCTGGCGGAGGGGACGAGGGCTTCGGTGGTTTCCATCCTGACCACCTGGATCTGGAACGGCGGGCCGTTCACCGTCCCCTCGGCGATGTCCAAGGCCGGCATCAACGTGATGAGCCAGTCGCTGGCGGTCGAGTGGGGCGGGCGCGGGGTCCGCTTCAACTCCATCGCCCCGGGCCCCTTCCCGACCGAGGGCATGAGCGCGCGGCTCAACCCCGGCGCCTCGCGCGACACCGGCGGGAGCGACGGCGGCCGCTCGGGCAACCCGATGGGGCGAGTGGGCGAGATGCGGGAGCTGGCGAACCTCGCCGTCTACCTGCTGCACCCGCTGTCGGAATATGTGAACGGCCAGACCATCGCCATCGACGGCGGCGCCTGGAACGCCGGCGGCGGCGGCTTCGCGGCCCTGCGCAGCTGGACCGACGAACAGTGGCAGGCGGCGCGCGAGTCCATCAAGGCGACCAACGAGAAGGACCGCGCCCAGCGGACGGTATAGTTAACCGCGGCTTAAGGGGCGCGGCGCAGGGTCGGCCCCATGCGCCCCCTCCTGATCTTCGCCGCCCTCAGCCTGGCCCTGGCCGGCCCGGCCGCCGGGCAGGAGAAGAGCCGCTTCGTGTTCGTGAAGCCGGCGCCCAAGGCGCAAGCCGGGCTGCGCGGGCCCGTGTCGGCGTCGGCCCCCAAGCCCGTCGCTGCGCCCCTGGCGCCCGCCGGGCCCGACGCGCCGCGCGATCCGCAGATGCCCGATCCGGTCGGCGCGGCCGCCTCGGTGACCTGGAGGGCGCCGCCCGACCGCGGCGGGGCCGCGCGCCAGTGCCGCTCCGGCTGCGACCGCACCTACTACTTCTGCCTCTCGTCCGGCGACGGCGACGCCTGCCCGACGAGCTGGAGCCAGTGCCGAACGAAGTGCGAAGCCCGCAAGGGTTGAACCATTTCGGGGCAGCGGCGGCAAAGCCTTGGCGTGAGCCGCCAAGGCTCTCTACAATGACGGGTGTCACTTTAGAAATTTTCGAGTCCCGATGTCGCAAGTCGCCTACCTGCCGGCCGGCAAGCGCGAGCAGACCAAGCTCCAGAACCGCGCCGCGATCCTGGACGCCGCCCGCGAGGTGTTCGGGGAGTTGGGCTACGAGGCGGCGACGGTGCGCGACATCATCCGCCGCACGGGCCTGGCGGCCGGCACCTTCTACAACTACTACCGCTCGAAGGAGGAGGTGTTCGCCGCCCTGGCCGAGGAGGGCGCGCGCAAGTTCCAGCCGATCCTGAAGGCCGAGCGCGTCAAGGCGCGCGACTTCGAGACCTTCGTCCGCGGCGCGATCCGCGCCTACTACCGTTTCCTGGCCGACGAGCACGCCAACTGGATCGCCCGCCGCCCGCCCGAGGAGCCTCACCCGCACCTGCGCTCCGAGACCCCGGAGGGCCAGGCGGTGTTCGCCGAGGTCCGCGCCGCCATCGTCGAGGAGAGCCGCCGCGGCGGCCCAGCGGGCGATCCCGACTACCTGGCGGCCGCCTGCATCGCCATCGCCCGCGAGGTGGGCGAAAAGATGCTGCAGCGCCGGCCGATCGACACCGAGGGCGCGGCCGAGTTCGCCATGGCGATGATCCTCGGGGGCGCACGCTCCCTGCCAGGCGCCAAGAGCTAGCCATGGCCGGAGCCGGCGCCCGGCGGCTGGTGCTGAGGAGCCTGCTCTCGCTGCCGACCCCGATCCTGCGGGCGCTGTCCGGCGGGGGCGTGGTCTATCGCGGCGGGCGCACCCTCGATCCGCGCCTGCAGTTCCTGGCCGCCGCGAGCCGAGGCGCGCCGCCGCTGACCGGCATGGCCCCGGAGGAAGCGCGGCGGGCGAACGCCGACGGGATCGCCCCGCTGGCCGGCGGGACCGAGCCCGGCGTGCGCAAGGAGGCGCTCGTGCTGGAGGGGCCGGGCTTTCCGATCCCGCTGCGCCTCTACCGCCCGGCGAACCAGGACCCGGCGTCCCCGGTCATCGTCTGGGCCCACTTCGGCGGCGGCGTCATCGGCGACCTGGAGACCAGCGACGCCTTCTGCCAGATCCTGAGCCGGATCACCCGGGCTCCGGTGCTGTCGGTGGAGTATCGCCTGGCCCCGGAGCATCGCTTCCCGACCGGCCTGGAGGACGTGTTGGCCGCCTACCGCTGGGCCCGTGAGCACGCGACCCGCTTCGGCGCGCCGGACGGGGCAGTCGCCATCGCCGGGGACTCGATGGGCGGCAACTTCGCCGCCGTGATACCGCAGGAGCTGAAGCGGGCGGGCGAGCCGCAGCCTGCGCTGCAGCTGCTGATCTACCCCTGGGTCGACGTCACCAGCGAGAGCGCCTCCATGACCACCTACGCCGACGCCTTTCCGCTGAACCGGCCGACCCTGGACTGGTTCATCGGCCACTACATGGGCCCGGAGGACGACCCGGCCGATCCGCGCCTGTCGCCGCTGAAGGCGCCCGACCTGTCCGGCCTCGCGCCCGCCGTGGTGGTGACGGCCGGCTTCGATCCGCTGCTGGACCAGGGCGAGGCCTACGCCCGACGCCTTCGGGAGGCCGGCGTGCCCGTCGTCTACCGCTGCTACGACCACCTCGCCCACGCCTTCACCGCCTTCACCGGCGCCGTGCCGGCCGCGGACGTCGCCTGCCGGGAGATCGCCGGGCTGGTGCGCGAGGGGCTGGAAGGGCGGATCTGCTGATGCGCGCACTCGTCGTGGAGGAGCTCGCGGCCGACTACGCCGGCTGCGTGCTGAAGGAGGTCCCGACGCCGGAGCCGAAGGCCGGCGAGGTCCGCATTCGAGTCCAGGCCGCCGCGGTCAACTTCCCGGACCTGCTGCAGACCCGGGGCGAGTACCAGCACAGGCCGCCCCTGCCCTTCATCCCGGGGATGGAGGTGGCCGGCGAGGTGGACGCGGTCGGCGAGGGCGTGACCCGGTTCAAGGT
Source organism: Phenylobacterium sp. (assembly GCF_036263695.1). Taxonomy (GTDB): domain Bacteria; phylum Pseudomonadota; class Alphaproteobacteria; order Caulobacterales; family Caulobacteraceae; genus Phenylobacterium. Next base: position 7,635 of record NZ_DATAGM010000112.1, on the reverse strand, counting down.
CGGAGATCCCGTCGTCGGCGCGGCGCGGATCGGCGGCTTCTCCGGATTCGCCGTCAGCCCAGCGGCGGCGATGCGCGAGAAGCCGGAACACCTCTCCTTCGCCCAGGCGGCAGGTTACGGGACGGCCTACCTCACCGCCTACGTCGCCCTGGTCCGGCGCGCCCAGCTGGAGCCCGGCGAGTGGGTGCTGGTGCATGGGGCAGCGGGCGGCGTGGGCCTCGCCGCCGTCGACCTGGCCAAGGTGCTGGGCGCCAAGGTGATCGCCGCGTCGGCGTCGGACGAGAAGCTGGCAGTCATCGCCGGCGAGTACGACGTGGACGCGACCGTAAACGTCACCGGCGGCTTCCGCGAGAGGGTCAAGGAGATCACCGGCGGCCGCGGCGCCGACGTGGTCTACGATCCCGTCGGCGGCGATGTGTTCGATGAGAGCACGCGCTGCATCGCCTTCAACGGGCGGATTCTGTCCATCGGCTTCACCTCCGGCCGGCTGCCGACCCTCCCGGTCAACATCGCCCTGATCAAGGGCTTCTCGGTGATGGGCGTGCGGGCCGGCGAGTACGGCCGCCAGTTTCCCGAGAAGGGGCGCGAGAACACCCAGGCGATCTGGGACCTGGCGCGCCAGGGTAAGGTGAAGCCCCGCGTCTACAAGGAATACCCGCTGGCCGACTGGCGCAGCGCCTTCGACTCCCTCGCCGACCGCCAGGTGATCGGCAAGACCATCATCCGCCCGGATCTATCATGACCATCGACAGCGACGACCAGCTCGAGAAGCTGAGGAAGGCGGGCAGCCTTGTGGCCCGCACCTTGAAGTCCATGGGCGAGGCCCTGGAGCCGGGGATCACCACCGCCGAACTTGACGCGCTCGGCCGCCGGCTGCTGGAAGCCGAGGGCGCGCGGTCGGCGCCGCAGATCTGCGTCGGGTTTCCCGGCGCGACCTGCATTTCCGTCGGCCCGGACGTGGCTCACGGCGTTCCGGGCGACCGACGCATCGAGGCCGGCGACCTGGTCAACATCGACGTCTCGGCCGAGCTCGACGGCTTCTTCGCCGACAACGGGGCCAGCTTCTCCGTCCCGCCCACCACGCCGCGGATCGAGCGCCTGTGCCGCGACGGGCGCCGGGCCATGTGGGCGGGCATCCGGGCCGTCCGCGCCGGCGGCCGCCTGAACGAGATCGGCCGCAGCATCGAGGGCTTCGCGCGCAAGAACGGCTACACGCTGGTGCGCAACCTCGCGAGCCACGGCGTCGGCTCCTGGCTGCACGAGGAGCCGGAGAACCTCGCCACCTGGTACGAGCCGGCCGACGCGCGCCGCATTCCCGAGGGCCTGGTCTTCACCATCGAGCCCTTCCTCTCGCTCGGCGCCGAGTGGGTCGACGAGCTGGACGACGGCTGGACCCTGCGCCCGCCCGGCGGCGAGCCCACCGTGCAGTACGAGCACACCCTGGTGGCGACGCGAAACGGCCCGCTGGTGCTGACCCTGGCCTAGAGCGCCGCGAGCGCCCCCTCAACCGCCGTCGGCGGTCCCCCTCCCCCGTCGGGCAGACGACGGGGGAGGGGGCTCGGCGCAGCGACGAGACGGAGGGGCGCTTCGCCTCAGAAGTGCTTGCGCACGCCGATGCCGAAGACGCGGCCCAGCGGGTTCGCCAGGGTGTAGTCGTAGTTGTACTGGCTGCGGACGAACTCCGGCTCCTCGTCGAACAGGTTGTCGACCTTGAGGGTCAGCATGGTGTCCCAGGGCAACGCCACCCGGTAGGCGAGGTCGACCTGGATGTACTCGCCGACCCGCGCCGCCTGCACGCCGGCCAGCGCCGGATTGATGTCGTGGTTCCGGTCCTCCATCTCCGAGACGTAGCGGAGCGTGGCCCTCAGGTTCTGTTCGCCCCAGTTGAAGTTAGCGTAGGCGTTCGCCTTGATCCGCGGATACGAATAGAAGGCCGAGATCAGCTCCAGCTTGCCGGCCCGGTCGAGCTCAGGCTCGATGATGTCGCCCTCGAGGGTGCGCAGCGCGCCCCGCTTGTACTCGATCAGGTACGAGCCCTCGACGCCGATGTTCCACTGGATATCGCCCAGGTCCGGCAGCTCGACGTTGGCCTGGAAATCCACGCCCGAGGTGTCGACGCCCGGCCCGTTGATGTTGTTCGACCGTACCGCCAGCAGGTTGCTGGGGTGGCAGTTCGAGCCATCGGGGCCGGTGAACGTCGTGCCGGTGGCGAAGTTGAAGCGGGCCCGCAGGGCGGCGTTGCCGCACTGCCAGCTGCTCGCCGTCGCGCTCGGGAACATGGCCTGGAAGATCCGCGCCGCGGTTTCGGTGGCCAGCTCGTCGTGGAAGTTGAAGTTCCAGTAGTCGATGGTCGCGCTGAACGGGCCTTTGTCGACGATCACCCCGAGACTCCAGTAGTCCGCCGTCTCAGGCTCCAGGTCCGGATTCCCGTAGGTGTCGGCCGGCCGGTACAGCGTCGCCAAGGTCGTCGGGTCGGTGAAGGCGCTGTTGATCCGGGCGAACCCGGGCGTGATCGATGACTGCGGCGGGGCGCGGAAGGTGCTGCCAATCGAGCCGCGCAGCGCCAGCCCGTCGATGACCTCCCAGCGCAGATCGGCCTTGGGGTTGGTGGTGCTGCCGATGGTGCCGCCGAAGTCCTCGTAGCGGGCCGCCAGGGTCAGGTCGAGGTTCTCCAGGATCGGGAGCTTCACCTCGGCGAACACCGCCTTCACGTCCCGCGAAGAGGCGCTTGGATCGATGTTGCCGACGAAGTTGGTGACCCCGGTTGCGATCGTGCACTGCGGTGTGCGGTCGTCGATGTCGTCGACGCAGGGGTTCTGCTCGATGTTGAAGCGCGGGTCGACGGCGATTGTCTCCAGCTCCTCACGCCGGAACTGAAGCCCTGCCGCCCAGGCGATCTCGCCGCCAGGCAGGGTGAACAGGCCCTCGCCGTTGAAGATCAGGTCGGCGATCAGATTCTTCGAGCGGCCCTCCGAGCGGACGTACTCGTGCATCCAGTCATAGAGCTCGCGGGTGTTGGTGTTGGCCGGGACGGCGGCCGGATTGAAGAATGGGTTCTGGTTCCCGTACACCGCGTCCTGCTGGATGCCGTTGGCGAAGGGATTGAACCACTGGCAGGCGCCGGCGCCGGGCGTTCCGGTGGTCGGATTGCACCCCGGCCCGCCGAGCCCCCGCAGAGCCAGCTGCAGCCGGTTGGTGACGATGTCCGGCGTGTCGAACTCGCCGATGGCCTCCATGTAGGTGACCGCCGCGTCGAACCCGAGCCCCTCGAAGATCTCGCCCTTGAAGCCGGTGGAGACCCGGTAGGCCTCGACGGCCCGGCGCTGGTGGTCGGCGCCGTCTTCGAACAGCGGGTTGCCGCCGTAGCCTCTCGGGCGCCACGCGGTCTGATTGGCGACGACGCCGTTCTGGATGCCGGCGCACACCGCCGCCGGAGTCTGGCCCACGACGCCCGCGCAGCCGGAGTTGAACAGCGCCTGCAGCCCCGGGTTGGCGAAGGGAATGTAGAAGCGCGACGACTCGTTAGCCGCCAGCGCGGGGAACGGCGAGGTGCCGCCGCCCGGCGAGCCGCCGGACGCAGCGATCGGGCTGGGGAAGACGATGGTCGACTGGCTGGGGGAGACCCGCTCGGCCGCCACCTCGTGCATCGACCAGAAGGCCTCCGCGTGCCACGTGATGTTCTCGGTGAGGTCGTAATTGAGCTCGCCGAAGAACTGCCAGTGGTCCTCGTCGTTCACCAGGTTGTCGAACCGGCTGTACTGGAACAGGCACTGGCCGGTGGCGTTGCGCGTGCCGCCGAGCTCGAGGCAGCCGGGATCGTTGAAGCTGGTCAGGGTGATGGCGCGGCCGGGGTTGGCCGGGCTGGCCGGCGGCTGGCCGAACGCGCCGCCGGGCAGCGGCACGGCGCCGGTCGCTCCTCCCACCGGGAAGAACTGGTAGCCGCCGGGGTTGCTGGCCGCTGACCAGCCGCCCAGCGGGTTGACGACGTTGGGCTGAAGCGCCCAATCGCGGTCGGTGGTGCGCAGTTCGCTGCGGCGGCGGTAGCCGGCGGTGAACAGGCCCTGCAGCCGATCTCCGCGGAAACCGTAGGCGATGCTGGCGTCCCAGTCGCCTTCCGAGCCGTCGATGTAGTTGTAGTTGGCGTTGACCTCGAAGCCCTCGAGGTCGCGGCGGGTGATGAAGTTGACGACGCCCCCGATCGCTTCGGAGCCGTAGGTCGCGGCCGCGCCGCCCTTCAGCACCTCGATGCGGCCGATCGCGGCGACCGGGATCAGGTTGATGTCATAGACGCCGGCCAGGGCCACAGTGCCGGGCGACGGCGCCAGCCTGCGGCCGTTCATCAGCACCAGGGTGCGGTTCGAGCCGAAGCCGCGCAGGTTCACCGAGGCCGAGCCCGCGGCGTTGCCGAGGAAGCGGTTGCTCTCGCCGATCGAGGAGGCCGCCGCGGGCAGCGACTTGACCAGCTGGACGACCGTCGGGCTGCCCTGCTTCTGAAGGTCCTCCGAGGTGGTCACGTCCACCGGCAGAGCCGCGTCTTCGGGCGTGCCGGCGATGAAGGAGCCGGTGACGACGACTTCCTCGACTTCGTTCTGGGCGGCGGCCGGGCCTGCGACACCCAGAGCGATGGCGACGGCCAGCAGCGAGCCGCCGCAGAGATAGCTGCGTGAATTCATGTGTTTCCTCCCCTCGCGGCCAGCCTCCTCTTCGCGGGAGGCCGTACAGCTGAGGAGGCGATCATGGTTCGGCTATCTGCGTTCCGCCAGAGGTTTTCGTAAGGGCAGCCATGTCGATGCTTCGAAAAATCCGAAGCAGGTCAGCCGGCGATGCGCCGTCTCAGCCTGCGCAGCAGGCTCCACCCGGCAAAGAACAGCAGGATCAGGACCAGCGGGATCAGGATCGGCGCGGCGAGCGCCAGGGCGGCGGTGGCGAAGGCCAGCACGTCCTCGGCCAGAGAGACGGCCGGGTTGGCGAGCCCGCCGGTCGTCGCCGTGCTGGTCAGGCGCGCGCCGGTCTGGGCGGTGTTGAAGGCCAGCGCCGTGGGCGCGCCGACGATCAGCCCGAGGATCGCCGCCATGGCCGGATCGAGGCCGCTGAACGCCGCCGCCGCAGCCAGCGCGCCGGCGGCGGGCCGGGCGACCGTGCCGAAGGCGCTCAGCGCATGGTCGACCACGGGGATCTTGTCGGCCAGGAACTCGGCCAGCGCCGCGATCCCCAGGGCTACCAGCGCCGCGTCGGAGCCCAGCCAGGCGAATGCGCCGGAAAGCTCGACGCCGAACAGCTGGAACCTGGCCGCCGCCGAGAGCATCAGCAGCGGCAGGAAGGTCTTCAGCCCCGTCGCCGCGGCGAGGCCAAGGCCGAGCAGGCCCGCGAGCAGCCAAGTCTCCATGGGACGCCAACGTCCCACGGTGGCGCACGGTTGTCAGCCCGGTCCTCCACCCCAAGCTCATCCCGGCGAAAGCCGGGATGAGCGGTATTTCAAGGCCCTACTTCGCCACCATGTCGCGCTTAAGCCAGCGGGTGGTGATCAGGAAGAACAGGCCCGCGACGGCGTAGAGGCAGGCGGTGATCTGCAAAGAGCGCTCGAGGCTCTGCGGGTGGGCGATGGCGCAGACATCCTGCTGGGCCTGGGCCAGCGCGGCGCGGGCGGCGCCCTCGCAGGCCTGGCGGGTAAGGTCCGCCGAGCCCAGGTCGGCGACCTGCATGTTGAACAACAGGTCGCTGATCGCGCCGATGAACAGCGGGCCGAGGCCGTAGCCCAGCAGGTTGACGACGAACAGCAGGATGGCCGTCGCGACGGCCCGCACCTGGGCCGACACCACGCCCTGGCCGATGGTGTACTGGGCGGCGAGGTAGCCGTACTTGATCGCCCCGCCGATGGAGAGCGCCGCCAGGCAGACCATCAGGTCGCCGGTGCTGAAGGCCAGCAGGTAGAAGGGCACGCTGGCGGTCAGGCCGATGGCCGGCAGCCAGGCGATGGCGTTGGGGCTCTTGGCGGCCATCTTCTCCGCCAGCCAGCCGGTGGCGAGGGTGCCGACCGCCGAGGCGATGCCGACCGGGGTGTTGATGAACAGCGCCGCCTCGCCGGCGCTGAGCCCGAACGAGCGGTTGATGAACAGCGACTGGAAGGAGCCGATGCCGTAGCCGCAGAAGGCCGCGATCGTCGCGCCCACAGTCATCGCCCAAAACGAGGGCTTGGAGGCCAGCTCGCGCATCCCGTCGCTGAAGCGCGCCTTCTCGCGCCGCACTGTGCCTGGCGGATCGGTGTAGCCGCGCGGCGGCTCCTTCACCGTGAGCTTGAACACAAGGGCCACCAAGAGGCCCGGCAGGCCGACGATGAAGAAGGCCCAGCGCCAGCCGAAGGCGTCGGTGATCGGGCCGCCGATCATGTTGGCCAGCACCCCGCCCAGGGTCACGCCCATGGCGTAGTAGCCGAGCGCCGTGGAGCGGCTCTTCGGCGGATAGTAGTCGGCGATCAGCGAGTTGGCGGGCGGCGTGCAGCCCGCCTCCCCGATCCCGACGCCGACCCGGCAGGCGAGCAGGATCCAGAACGCGCCGATGGTGAGCGAGCCGATCGTCACCTCCGCCGCCAGCCCGCACAGCGCGGTCATCAGCGACCACAGGGCGACGCACACGGTCATGATCCAGACCCGGTGCCGCGTCTCCGCGAACTGAGCCAGCGGGATGCCGACGAAGGTATAGAGCAGGGCGAAGCCGAAACCGGTGAGCAGGCCGAAGGCCGTGTCGCTGATCCCCAGCTCCGGCTTCATGGCCGGGGCCACGACCGAGAGCAGCCCCCGGTCGACGAAGTTCAGGATGTAGATGAACAGGAGCGCAGTGAGCACATAGCTGCGGTAGGGCTTGCTGCCGAAGCCGGTGATGTGGCCGCTGTCGGCGGCGGCGGACGTCGCGCTCATTGTCTCTAGATGCTCTCCCCCAGCCGGCGCTCGCCGGCGCGGCGGAACCTAGCGGCAGGTCCCCGGCTCCGCAACGCGGGGGCCCTGGGGCTCGGCGAGGTTGACAGGCCTAGGGCCTTCCCTTAAGGACCGCCGCTCGATTTTAGACCGGAGCCAATCTCGTGAAGCGGACCTATCAGCCGTCGCGACTCGTGCGAAAGCGCCGTCACGGCTACCGCGCGCGCATGGCCACCAAGAATGGCGCCAAGGTGATCGCGCGTCGTCGCGCCAAGGGCCGCAAGCGCCTGTCGGCCTGAGGCCTTTGAAGGTGTCCGGGTGACGGACGCCGCCTTTCCCATCGAACGCCTGAAGAAGCGCGCCGAGTTTCTGGCCGCGGCGAAAGCGCGCGCGGTCGCCAGGGGCGCCGTGCTCGTGCAGGCCCGCGACCGGGCCGACGGGACCGACCTCGTGCGCCTGGGCTTCACCGCCACCAAACGCGTGGGCGGCGCTGTGGTGCGAAACCGCGCCAAGCGCCGGCTGCGCGAAGCTGCGCGGGCGCTCGTGCCCACGCTCGGCCGCGCCGGCCACGACTATGTGTTCATCGCCCGCGGCAGTGTGACGACCAGGCCCTGGCCTGCGTTGCTTGACGATGTGAAAAGCGCGCTGATAAGCCTCGCCGCCGAAAAAGACCGGCGCCCCGCGGGGGCCGCCGCCGCCCCTCCCGCCTGAGCGCGACCTCCAT
>NZ_DATAGM010000111.1:0-8358 GCF_036263695.1 Phenylobacterium sp. | reverse complement strand
CTGGCCGTCGAGGATGCCGCGCACCCACTGCTTGTTCTCCTCGAAGGTCATCACATGGTCGAGGGACTTGGGCAGCAGGGCCTCGGGGTCGCGCCGCTCCACCTCGCGCATCAGGTCAGCGGCGATGTGCAGGTGCTCGATCTCCATGCCCAGGTGGGTCTCGTAGAACTGCTTCACCCGCGGGTCCGGCTCGGTCTGCATGAACGAGTAGTAGATCCAGCACTCGTTCAGCTCGTGGAACAGCAGATTCTCGATCCAGGTCGCCGACGGGTCGAGGATGCTCTCGTAATGGCTGACGTGCTGCTCCTCGATCATGCCGATCTCGGCATAGAGGCCCCGGGCGATCGGCTCGATGAACCGGTTCCCGATGGTCATGTAGTAGTTCATCGTCTGCTGCTCGGCGGACATCACCGTCAGCGCGTTGAGGATCGACTGCGGGTCCGAGGCCACCGCGGTCATCGGCCGGCGGATCTCGTCGGCGGGGTGGCGGTGCTCGAAGATGGTCGGGCGCCCGGGGGTGATCTCGGTGAGCTCGCCGACGATCCAATTGGCGTGGCGGCCTTCCAGCAGCTCGTAGAGGTTCGAGTACCGGTAGAGGTGGTCGAAATCCTCGAGCACGCCGAACTCGTAGACCTGGCGCAGGTAGGGATCGGGCTCGTGGCGGGCGATCCAGGCGGTGAGGTCCACGGCCACCTGCTCGTAGCCGATGGTCACCTCCAGCGTGGTCTCCTCGCCGGGGATCATCCAGTTCATGGCCTTCTGCTGCTGGGCCTCGACCCGCCGGACCATGGCCAGGCGCCGCTTCACGTCTGGGTCGAGGGTGTGCCGGGCCATGTTGTGCGAGAACATGACGGCTTCGACCTCGATGCCGTTGGCGACGATGCCGCGGCACCGGCTGAAGGGGTGGACGTCCTCCTTGCGGTAGGGCGCGACGTTGAGTTCCGACCAGCTGCGCAGCTGGCGGTCTAGCGGGATGCCCCGCTCCTGCAGGGGATTGAAGGACATGACGGCTCCGATGAAACGACGCCTGTCCAACCGGCCGCCGGAAATTCGTGTTCCGGGCGAGTGGAGAAACTTTTCAAATTTAGATCGGCGGCTCGGCGTCCACGGTCGCTCCGAACACGCCGGCGAAGCTCGCCCGTAGCGCCGCGTCCGCCTCGTCGAGGGTGACCGGCAGGCCGAGGTCCACCAGGCTGGTGACTCCGTGCTCGGTGACGCCGCAGGGGACGATGCCGGAGAAGTGGGAAAGGTCCGGCTCCACATTCAGGGCGACGCCGTGAAACGAGACCCAGCGGCGCAGCTTCACCCCGATGGCGGCGATCTTGTCCTCGCGGGGCGGGACGCCGGGCGCCCTGCGCTCCACCCACACTCCGACCCGCCCGTCGCGAATCTGTCCCTCGACGTTGAAGCGGGCCAGCGCGCCGATGATCCACGCCTCCAGGCCCGCGACGAAGGCGCGCACGTCCTTCTTCCGCGCCGCGAGGTCCAGCAGCACATAGGCCACCCGCTGGCCGGGGCCATGGTAGGTGAACTGGCCGCCCCGGCCGCTCTGAAACACGGGGAAGCGGTCGGGCTCGATGAGGTCCGAGGCCTTGGCCGAGACGCCGGCGGTATAGAGCGGCGGGTGCTCCAGGAGCCAGACGAGCTCGCCGGCGCGGCCTTCGGCGATGGCGGCGGCGCGGGCCTCCATGGCTTCCACGGCGGCGGGGTAGGGGACCTGGCCCGGCGACACGGCCCAGCCGGCTTCCGCCCCGTCGGCGCGCGCGAAGAACGGCGCGTCGAGCGCGGCATTTAACGACCGGTCAAGCATGTTGGCGGCAATGTGGCCCCTCGAAGCGGCCTGTCCAAGGCCGCCGGAGTGCAAGGTGAAGTCCGCGTGAGCCAGGTCAACGCCGTCAACGTCGAAATCGCTGTCCTTCTGGGCCGCTCGACCCTGCCGATGCAGCAACTGCTGCGCATGGGCCGGGGCGCCGTGATCCCGCTGGACGCCAAGGTCAACGAGGAAGTCTGGATCCTGGCCAACAACCACCCGGTGGCCCGCGGCGAGATCCAGATCAACGACGACAAGATCTCCATCGCCGTCACCCGCGCCGCCGACGTCTACGACTACATGGCCGGCGGCGGCTAACCGCCTCAGCGCCCTTCACAAAGCGCTGGCGGTTTGCTAACCCCCGCGCCTCACCACGAGCGGTCGTGGCGGAATTGGTAGACGCGCAGCGTTGAGGTCGCTGTGGGGCAACCCGTGGAAGTTCGAGTCTTCTCGACCGCACCATCCTGCTTCGCCCTCCAGGCTTCGCAGGATCTTGGTGAAACGGAATCAGCGCACACCAGAGGTGTCATTCGTCGCTAAGCGAGGGGGGTCCGCATGAGCCGTGAAACGGACGACCCGAAAACGCGTTCGACGCTGACCGACGAGCAGAATCGCACGCTCGCCGCCGCCCTGGTCGAGGACGAGGACGAAGACCTCGAGGACCTTGCGCTGGGCGAGGACTACGCCCTGACCCCCGAGTTCGTGGCCATGGTGGTGGACGCCGCCGACCGGGCCGACGCCGAGCGGCTGCGCGAGCTCTTGGACGCCCTGCACCCGGCCGACGTCGCCGACCTGATGGGCTTCCTCTCGCCGGATTACCGCGAGGCCGTGCTGGCCCACGTCGATCCCGAAGCGCTGGCCGAGATCATCTCCGAGCTGGACACCGAGATCCGCGAGGACGTGCTGAACGCCGTCGCCCCGGCCACGCTGGCCAAGGCCCTGGAGGAGCTGGACTCCGACGACGCGGCCGATGTCGTCGACGACCTGGAAGCCGACAAGCGGGCCCAGGTGCTGGCCGCCATGCCGGAGGTCGAGCGCGTCGCCATTGAGACTTCGCTGGCCTACGAGGACGAGACCGCCGGCCGCCTGATGCAGCGCGAGGTGGTCGCCGCCCCGCAGTTCTGGACCGTCGGCCAGGCCATCGACCACGTCCGCAAGGACGGCGACGAACTGCCCGAGCTGTTCTTCGACATCTATGTGGTGGACCCGAGCTTCAAGCCGGTGGGCGCCGTGCCGCTCAGCCTGCTGCTGCGGACCAAACGCGACGTGCCGCTGGCCCAGATCATGGAGCCGGTCACCGAGATCACCGTCGACCTGGACCAGGAAGAAGTCGCCTACATCTTCGACAAATACCACCTGATCAGCGCCCCGGTGGTCGAGCCCGGCGGGCGCCTGGTGGGCCAGATCACGGTCGACGACATCGTCGGCGTCATCCACGAGGAGAGCGAGGAGGACATCCTCGCCCTGGCCGGCGTGTCCGACGCGGGCCGGAACGCCGCCGTGATCGACATGATCAGGTCGCGCCTGCCGTGGCTGCTGATCAACACCCTGACGGCGGCCCTGGCGGTGAGCGTGATCAAGGCCTTCGAAGACGAGATCGAGAAGGTGGTGACGCTGGCCGTGCTGATGCCCATCGTCGCCTCGCTGGGCGGCAACGCCGGCACCCAGAGCCTGGCGGTGGCGGTGCGCGCGCTGGCCAGCCGCGAGCTGTCGGCGGTGAACGCGCTGCGCACCATCGGCCGCGAGATGTGGGTGGGGCTGATGAACGGGACGGCGCTGGCGCTGATCACCGGACTTGCGGTCTATCTGCTGTTCATGGACCTGCGGCTGGCCATCGCCTTCGGCATCGCCCTGATCATCAACCTGTTCGTGGCGGCGCTGGCGGGCGTGCTGGCGCCCCTGATGCTCGACCGGATGGGGCGCGATCCGGCGGTTTCGTCGTCGGTTTTCGTGACCTTTGTCACCGACTTCACCGGATTCTTCGCCTTCCTTGGCCTGGCCGCGCTGATCCTGCTCTGATCGGCAGCTATCTTGCCTCACAGGCCCAGGCGCTGTTGCGTCTGTGTCAATCTGGGTCAGGAAGGCCATGAAACCGCGTCACCAGGTCTCGAGAGCCGCGATCGAGCTGATCAAGCGGTTCGAGGGGTTCCGCGAAAAGGCGGCCCGGCTGCCCGATGGGCGCTGGATGCTGGGCCACGGCCACACCCTGACCGCGCGGGACGGCGCCTGGGTCTCCGAACGGGACGCCGAGGCCCTCCTGATGTACGACCTGATCGGCGTCGCCGAGGCGGTGAACGAGCAGGTCTTCACGCCGCTCAATCAGAACCAGTTCGACGCTCTCTGCGCCTTCGCCTTCAACATCGGCGTGCCGGCCTTCAAGTCCTCGGCGGTGCTGGTGCTGATCAACGAGGGTCAGTTGCTGCAGGCCGCATGCGCCATGGAGCTGTGGCGCAAGGTCGACTTCGAAGGCGAGCGGATCGTGGTGGACGCCCTGGTCCTCCGCCGCGCCGCCGAGAAGGCCCTGTTCCTAACCCCGCCGGACGGCTTCGTGCCCGCGCCGACCCCGCTGCTGGCCCCGCATGTGGACGCCGACGGTCTGGGCTTGGTGCCCGCCGACCCGCCCTCGGTGATCCGCGCCTCGCTGGACGGCGAGAACGCGAGCCTGACCCGCGAAGACACTCCGGTCGCGACCGGCCAGGCCGAGCCCGCGCCCGAGGCGATGGCCGCGGCCCTGGCCCAGCGGCTGGCGAAGATCTTCCCCGACAAAGTCTACGAGCCGGATTTTCCGGCCGCGCCGACCCTGCCGGACGCCGAGCCGGCCGATGCGCCGGCCGACCTGGCGCTCGCCGAGCCCGAGCCTGAACCGGAAGCGGTGGAGGTGATCGACCCGTCGGCCGAAGCCGAGGCTGCCCCGGAGAGCAACGGGAATGGGCTGAAGGCCTTCGTCCTGAGTCCGCCGGCTGTCGGCGAGGCGCCTGCCGAAGCGCTCCCGGAGCCCGAGGCGCCGGTCGCGGCGCCGGCGCCGACCCCTGAGCCGCTGAAATCCACGCCCGCCTGGCGCGGAAAGGTGATCGGCCTCGCCGCCCTCGGCGGGGTGGGCGCGCTGCTGTTCGGCGCCAGCGTCTATTGGCTGGTGAACGGCTCGCCGGTCTCGGCCACCGGCCCATCGACGACGATGATCGGCTGGATCGTCGGCATCGCCGCGGTGCTGCTGGTGGGCGGGGCGGCCTACGTCCTCCTCGACCTGCTCGGCCGGGCCGACGAGGAACTGGACGCGCTCGAGGACTAGCGCGTCGGGGCGCCCAAGGGCGCGAGCGCATGCTAACCCTTGGGACATGATCCCGAACCACGGCCCGTCGCTGGAATTCGGCCTCGGCGAGACCGCCGACGCCCTGCGCGAGACCACCGCCCGCTTCGCCGCCGCCGAGATCGCCCCGCTGGCGGCGCAGATCGACCAGGACAACGCCTTCCCGCGTGAGCTCTGGCCCAAGATGGGCGCCCTGGGGCTGCACGGGATCACCGTCGAGGAGGAGTTCGGCGGCCTGGGCCTCGGCTACCTCGAGCATGTGGTGGCGATGGAGGAGGTGTCCCGGGCCTCGGCGTCCATCGGCCTCTCCTACGGCGCCCACTCGAACCTGTGCGTGAACCAGATCCGCCGCTGGGGCTCGGAAGAGCAGAAGCGGCGGTATCTGCCGAAGCTGATCAGCGGCGAGCATGTCGGCGCGCTGGCGATGAGCGAGGCGGGCGCGGGCTCGGACGTGGTCTCCATGAAGCTGCGCGCCGAGCGGGTCGCCGACCGCTACGTGCTGAACGGGACCAAGTTCTGGATCACCAACGGCCCCCACGCAGACGTGCTGGTGGTCTACGCCAAGACCGAGCCGGAGGCGGCCAGCCGCGGCGTCACCGCCTTCCTGATCGAGAAAGATTTCAAGGGCTTCAGCTGCGCGCAGAAGCTGGACAAGCTCGGCATGCGCGGCTCCGACACCGGCGAGCTGGTGTTCGAGGATTGCGAGGTCCCCGAAGAGAACGTGTTGGGCCCCCACAATGGCGGCGTCGGCGTGCTGATGAGCGGTCTCGACTACGAGCGGGCGGTGCTGGCGGCCGGGCCGCTGGGCATCATGCAGGCCAGCCTGGACGTGGTGCTGCCCTATGTCCGTGAGCGCAAGCAGTTCGGACAGCCGATCGGCTCGTTCCAGCTGATGCAGGCCAAGGTGGCGGACATGTACGTCGCGCTGAACTCGGCCCGGGCCTACGTCTACGCCGTGGCCAAGGCGTGCGACGCCGGGATGACCACCCGGTTCGACGCGGCGGGCGCCATCCTGATGGCCTCGGAGAACGCGGTGAAATGCGCCCTGGAGGCCATCCAGGCGCTCGGCGGGGCCGGATACACCAAGGACTATCCCGTGGAGCGCTTGCTTCGCGACGCCAAGCTCTATGACATAGGGGCCGGCACCAACGAGATACGGCGCTATCTCATCGGCAGGGAGCTGATCGGGGCATGACGCGGGCTGCGGCCCTTTTCGCCGCCTTGGCGCTCGCCGGCTGCGCGACCTCCGCGCCCGAGCCGCCGCCCCCGCCGCCTTGCCCGGCGGGCGAGGAGCCTCTGCGCACCGCTCAGCTGTTCTTCGGCCGCAACATCGCCGGCCAGCCGGGAATCAGCGAGACCGCCTTCGGCGCCTTCGTCGAAGAGGAGCTGACGCCGCGGTTTCCGGAGGGGCTGACGGTGCTGGACGGCGGCGGCCAGTGGCAGGGCTCGGAAAACGCGCTGATCCGCCAGGCCGCCAAGGTGGTGGTGATCGTGCTGCCCCAGAAGGGCTCCGACAAGCTGCTGGACGAGGTGCGGGAGCGTTACAAGGCCAGGTTCCAGCAGGAGTCGGTGCTGCTGATCGTGCAGGACGCCTGCATTCAGATGGAATCCTAAGTCGGGCGCCCGACACGGAACCTGTGCGGTGGCGCTCCGTTCTTGACCGGCCCCCCCAGAGGAGACCTCCACCATGCGCACCATGATCAAGCTTATGCCTGTCGCCGCCCTTGGCCTGGCCCTGACCGCCTGCGGCACCACCGTCACCGAGCGCGCCGCCACCGGCGCCCTGGGCGGGGCCGCCGTCGGGGCCGCGGTGAGCGGCGATGTGGAAGGGGCCGCCGTGGGCGCCGCCATCGGCGGCGTGGCCGGCGCGGCGACCGCCGACCGCGACTAGTTGAGATCGGACCGCCGAACAGCGAAAGGCCGCCGGGGCTGCCGGCGGCCTTTCTTCTGTCGATCCGTCGGCCGGGGCTCCTAGGGAGCCTCTCCATGCCCGGCCTCGGGACGCAGCACCGTCGGGCTCAGCGGCTACGCAGCGAGCCCTTGGCGGATCCTTCGGCCGAGGCCGAGGCGTTCACGTCGCGCGCTTCGGCGTCGGCGTCAGCGGCCGCTTCCCCACGCGTCGTGGCGTCGTCGGCGGACGCTTCGGCAGAGCCGTCCACGCCGGCCGACAGGTCGCCGGTCGGGGCGGCGCGGCCGGCCCGATCTGCCGCGGCGCGGGCGCGGGCGGCCGCCTCATTGGAGGCGCGTTCCGCCTTCTGGCGCGCGGCGCGGCTCGTCCGCGACGTGGTGGCGCCGACGTCGCGGGTCAGCCCGCCCGGCGCGTCCAGTGTCCCGCCTAGCCGCCCGGAGCCCGTGACCTGACCGGTCAGGCCGCCCACCGCGCCCCCCAGACTTCCGCCGCCGCCCAGGGCGCCGCCGAGAAGCTGCGCCTCGGCCGCGCCGGCCAAGCCGAAGGCGCCGATCGCGGCGATGGCGATGACAGGGATCCTACGCATTCGCACTCTCCTGAATGTCCGAGGCTCATCGCCTCTCATCAGGTCCAACGACCCCTGTGGGCCGTTTCATCCCGGCCAGTGCGAAAAAGTTCAGTCGCCGCGGATGACCGCCCCGCGCGCGGCGACGGCGGCGGGCGCGGTGCGCCGGTCCGCGGCGACCAGTCCCGCGCCGTAGATCCGGTCACGACCACGAGCCCCGGCGTCGGAGGCGGCGCGGGTGAGGCCGTTCAGCGCCGCGCCGGCGGCGGCCGGATCCGGGGCTTGGAGCCGCCGGGCCAGCTCGCCCGCGACGAGCGGCGCGGCGAAGGAGGTCCCGCGCACCGGGGCGAATCCGCCGGCCGGGTGTGCGGCGGCCATGTCGGCGCCCGGGGCGGCGAAGTCCACGTGCTCTCCGCGCCCGGCCTCCAGCAGCACCCGGCCGCGGCCGTCGACGGCGGTGACGGCGACCACGACCGGATAGGCGGCGGGGTAGAGGGGCCGGGCGGCCGGCCCGTCGTTGCCGACGGCGGCCACCAGCAGATGCCCGCGCGCCGTCAGCCCCTTCACGGCCGCCTCGAGCACCCGGTTCGGGGGACCAACGAGGCTGATGTTGATGACCGCCGTGCGGCTCTCGGCCAGCCAGGACAGCGCCCGAGCGAGGATCGCCGCGGACCCGCCGGTGGGCCCCGAGCCATAGACGTCGGCCACTTGCAGGGCCGCGCCCGGGGCGGCGCCTCGGAACCGGCCGGACTGGCCGGCGAGGAGCG
>NZ_DATAGM010000110.1:0-7972 GCF_036263695.1 Phenylobacterium sp. | reverse complement strand
CACGGCGGGGCCCGCCGTGTCCTTGTACGGGTCGCCGACGGTGTCGCCGGTGACGGCCGCTTTGTGGGCCTCAGAGCCCTTGCCGCCGTAGTGGCCTTCCTCGATCAGCTTCTTGGCGTTGTCCCAGGCGCCGCCGCCGCTGGTCATCGAGATGGCGACGAACAGGCCGGTGACGATCACCCCCATCAGCATGGCGCCCAGCGAAGCGAAGGCGTTCACCTTGCCGGCGATGGCGTTGATCACGAAGAACAGCACGATCGGCGAGACAACAGGCAGCAGGGACGGCACGATCATCTCGCGGATCGCGGACTTGGTGAGGATGTCCACCGCCCGGCCATATTCCGGCTTGACCTCGCCGGTCATGATGCCGGGGTTCTCTTTGAACTGACGGCGCACTTCGGCCACGACCGACTCGGCCGCCCGCCCCACGGCGGTCATCGACATGCCGCCGAACAGGAAGGGCAACAGCCCTCCGAACAGCAGACCGACCACCACGTAGGGGTTGGAGAGGTCGAACGGCACCGGGCCCAGTCCCTCGAAGAACGAGCCAGGCTCGGCGTTCGCCGCGAAGAACTTCAGGTCCTCCGTATAGGCGGCGAACAGCACCAGGGCGCCGAGACCGGCAGAGCCGATCGCATAACCCTTGGTCACGGCCTTGGTGGTGTTGCCGACGGCGTCCAGAGCGTCGGTGGAGACGCGGACTTCAGGGGGAAGACCGGCCATCTCGGCGATGCCGCCGGCGTTGTCGGTGACCGGTCCGAAGGCGTCGAGGGCGACGATGAAGCCGGCCAGCGACAGCATGGCCGTCGTCGCGATGGCGATGCCGAACAGGCCCGCCAGGTTGTAGGTCACGATGATGCCGATGATGATCACCAACGCCGGAAGCGCGGTGGACTCCAGCGACATCGCCAGGCCCTGGATCACGTTGGTGCCGTGCCCGGAGACCGAGGCCTTGGCCACCGACTTCACCGGCCGGAAGCCGGTGCCCGTGTAGTACTCGGTGATCACTACAATCAGAGCGGTCACCACCAAGCCCACAACGCCGCACCAGAACAGGTTGTTGGCGTCGTAGGTCATCTCGCCGACGGTCACGCCGTCGCCGATCAGCTGTTGCATCACGAACCAGATCGCGGCGACGGAAAGCACGCCGGTCAGGATCAGGCCCTGGTAGAGCGCGCCCATGATGTTGCGGTTCTTGCCGAGCCGCACGGCGAAGGTGCCGATGATGGAGGTGATGATGCAGACGCCGCAGATGGCCAGCGGCAGGAGCATCATCGCCCCCACCTCAGGCAGGCCGCGGAAGAAGATCGCCGCCAGCACCATGGTGGCCACCACGGTCACCGCATAGGTTTCGAACAGGTCGGCGGCCATGCCGGCGCAATCGCCGACGTTGTCGCCCACGTTGTCGGCGATGGTCGCCGCGTTGCGGGGGTCGTCCTCAGGAATGCCGGCTTCGACCTTCCCCACCATGTCGCCGCCGACGTCGGCTCCTTTGGTGAAGATGCCGCCGCCGAGGCGGGCGAAGATGGAGATCAGACTGGCGCCGAAGCCGAGCGCGACGAGCGAGTCGATAACCTCGCGACTGGTTGCATCATGGCCCATCGGACCCGTCAGGACCCAGAAGTAGCCGGCGACGCCCAGCAGCGCGAAGCCGGCGACCAGCATCCCGGTGACAGCGCCCGAACGGAAGGCCGTCGACAGACCCTTCTCGAGGCTCTCGGAGGCCGCCTGGGCGGTGCGCACGTTGGCCCGTACCGAAATCAGCATGCCCGCGAAGCCCGCCGCGCCGGAGAGCACGGCGCCGATCAGGAAGCCGACGGCGGCCGTCCCGCCGATGAGCAGGAAGACAGCGACGGCGATGACCGCCCCCACGATCGCGATGGTGAGATACTGCCGGTTGAGATAGGCCTGCGCGCCTTCCTGGATGGCGGCCGCGATCTCCTGCATGCGCGGCGTGCCAGGCGATAGCCGCATCAGGGACGCGGACTGTACGGCGCCGTAGACCACCGCCAGAAGGCCGGCGACGATCACCAGCAACAATGTTGGATCCATAATGTATGCGCCCCTTTGCGACTGCGCGGAGGGGTTGGCGCCGCCGAAGACGACGCCAGAACAGCCCCTCGTTTCCTCTCCAGCTTATGGGGCGCATATTCGGCGCGCCCCTGTAAGACGGGCGCGAAGTTGCCAAAGTTGCAGAGCCGGCGCAACGCCCCGTCTTGGCCGTAATTCTTTTGACGGGTCTAGGATTTGCGCGAATTCGCCCGCAGCAGGTTGCTGCGCCGCTTCGGCGTCTGCCGCAGCACGACCACGCTGGCGATGTCCTTGGGCGAGGCGATGGCGACCGCCTCCCGCTTCATCGCCGCCGCGATCTTGGCCGAGTCCAGGCTGACGTAGTCGCCGGGCACGGTGAACGGCGTACGGTGGCCCGCCCGCACCAAAGCGTCCCGGAAGAAGGGCTCGCGCTCGCGCAGCTTCAGCGCGTTGGCCGAGCGGGTCAGGTTGATGCGCACATAGACGAAGACGTAGTTGACCAGCTCGCCGCCGACGATCAGCGGCAGGCCGACCGGCGACAGGTCGACCCATTGGCCGATGGCCTCGGCCTCCTTCTTGGCCTCGGCCTGGGCTGCGGAGGCGATGAGGGCCAGCGGGGCGGCGATCAGGGCGCGGCGAAGCATGGCTCCACAGTAAGCCGAGATCGTTGCAGAACCCTTCCGGCCCTCTCACGCGTTTGGTGCGTATGATCCGTACCCTGACCATGGCCGCAGCGGCCGCCCTCATCGCCGCGCCGGCGTTCGCGACCGCCCCGGACTTCCTGCAGCCGGCGTTCAAGAACACCATCGTCTCTACCTACCCGGACGGTCGGCAGGCCAAGCTGTGGCTGAACCCCGATGGGACCTACCGGGCCACGGGTCGGCGCGGCAAGCCCTCGAGCGGGCGCTGGACGCTGAAGGGCGAACAGATCTGCATGAAGCAGCAGCGGCCCTTCTCCGCCCCGATGAGCTATTGCACGCCGGTCCACCGGGGCGGCGTCGGGACCACCTGGACCGGCAAGGCCGTCACCGGCGAGCCGATCCGCATCAGCGTCGTGGCGGGGCGCTGACCTTTCCCTCCCCTTGATGGGGAGGGTGGATCGCCGTAACGGGCGAGACGGGTGGGGAAGTTCGAGTCGCCAATGCGCGGTCACCCTGGCGCAAGCGCGGCTCGTCACCTCCCCCACCCCGGTCGGCTTCGCCGACTCGGCCCTCCCCAAGATGGGGAGGGAAAGCGGGATCAGTGCATCGTCGACTTTGGGATGCGCAGGGTCTGGCCGGGATAGATCTCGTCCGGATCCTTCAGCATCGGCCGGTTGGCCTCAAAGATCTCGTTGTAGCGGTTCGCCGAACCTAGAAACTGCTGGGCGATCTTGGAGAGGGTGTCACCGGACTTGACCGTATAGAAGGTCGCCGGCGGTTCGGCGGCCTGCGCCGGTTGCGCCGGTTGCGCCGGTTGCGCCGCCTGCGCGGGTTGGGTGGCCTGGGCTGGCCGCGGGGCCTGCCGCTGGACCACGGTGATATTGTCCTCAACGTGAGCCACGCCCTTGGTGTTGCCAAGGATCAGGACGGCCAACTCCTTCTCGCGCTGACTGTCCGCTTGGCCGCTGATGCTGACCGTGTCGCCGCCGCGGACGGTGATCTGCCCGTTGGCGATGGTCACGCCTTGGGCCCTGAGCGCCTCGGCCAGCTCCGTGGCTTCGATCTTGTCTTCCTTGCCGCCGCGCAGGCTCTTGCCGGCCTCGCGCGCGAAATCGAACAGTCCCATGGTCTCTCCTCGTCTGGGAAATGGATGTGCGAGGTTGCAAACAAATGGGGACGCCTCTCGGCGTCCCCATCACGCGAACTTGCTTCAGGTTAGCTGTTAGACGCGGCTGCCGCGTCCGCGGACCATGCCGACGATGAACAGCAGCAGGATCGCGCCGAGCGTCGCCACAATCAGCGTGCCCACGAAGCCATAGTCGTCGAAGCCCAGCATGCCGGCCAAGAAGGCGCCGATGAAGGCGC
The DNA here is from genome assembly GCF_036263695.1 of Phenylobacterium sp. Classification (GTDB taxonomy): domain Bacteria; phylum Pseudomonadota; class Alphaproteobacteria; order Caulobacterales; family Caulobacteraceae; genus Phenylobacterium. The sequence goes on along the minus strand of NZ_DATAGM010000110.1, from coordinate 3,935 downwards.
CGACGACGCCGACGATCAGATTGGTCACGATGCCATGATTGCGGCGCATGACCTTCTCAGCGATCCACCCGGCCAGAATGCCGATGACGATCGCGCCAATAATTCCAACTCCGTCCACGTTTCTCTCCTCCTTGCGCCCAGCCGACAGGGTGCAGCGCACGCGCCGCGCCAGGACCTCCAGGCGGGTTTGGAAAACCAGTTGAGCGGGCGAGGCCGCCAGCAGGACCCCGATGGATCCTATGCGGCGAAAACCCCTAGCGTGGCCGGTGGGTTCCGCGCGCCGCGGCCACGCTTTCGCGAGCGGCGGCGATTCGGGACGGATTGAGAGTGCATCGGGCGCCCGGAAGCCCCGGGCGCCCGACGCCAGGGCGCTACTGGGAAGACGTCTTGCTGGCTTCCGGGGCCGGCTCGGCGGCCGCCGCAGGCTGGGCCGCCTTTTCCTTACCGGTCTCGTCCTTGGCCGCAGCCGCGTCAGAGGCGGGCGTGGTCGCCGCTTCGGCCGAGGCGGGCTTGGCCGAGGCTTCCGCGGGCTTGGCGGCCGCCGCATCGGCCGGCTTGGCGGCCTTGTCGCCGGCGAATGCAGGCCCCGACATCGCGAACGCGAGGGCCGCAGCCCCGAACAGCATGGTGGTACGCATTAAAGGTCTCCCGTCTCTGGTGAGGCCTCCCCCGACGCCCACTAGTTCGGCTGCAACTCGGACGTGACCACGGCGTCGTTCGGGCGAAACCGTGGCCTTAGGCGTGCCGCCAGCCGCCGGCGCCCGCATCGAGCGCACGGCCTTCGAAGGTGACGGCGACGCCGGCGCCCTCCGTGACCTCGCCGATCACCGTCAGGCCGAGCGCGTGGGCATGGTCGGGGGCGGCGGTGCAGACCACCTCGTAGTCGTCGCCGCCGCTCGCCAGACGGATCAGGGCGGCGGCGCGGTTGGGCTGCGCCTCGAGCCAGCGGCGCGCGCCGGCCGAAAGCGGCATCGCCTCCAGCCGCAGGGAGATCCCCGTCCCGCTCGCTTCGCCGATGTGGCCGGCGTCGGCGATCAGCCCGTCGGAGACATCGGCCGCGGCGCCGGCGTGGGCGCGCAGCCGCTCGCGCAGATCGAGCCTGGGTGTCGGCAAACGGTAGCGGACGGCGAGCTCGGCGTCGGCGATCTCGCCCCGCGCCGCCGCCAGGCCCAGGAGCCCATCGCCGATCGGCCCGCTGACCAGCACCAGATCGCCGGGCTTGGCGCCGCCGCGGCGCACCATAGCTCCGGCGGGGACCCACCCGAGCAGCGTCGCGCTGGCGGTCATCGGGCCCGGCGTCGAGGTGGTGTCGCCGCCGAGCAGGGTCAGGCCGAACGCCGCTCCATCCTCGTCCAGCCCGCGAGCGAAGGCCGCCCTCGCCTCCCCGTCCCACGACGCCGGCCAGGACACCGCCAGGAAGTAGCCGTAGGGCTCGGCGCCCTTAGCCGCGAGGTCGGAGAGGTTCACCCGCAACAGCTTGCGCGCCACCAGGTCCGGCGCCTCGCCAACGGGGAAATGCACGCCCTCGAGGATGGCGTCCTTGGTGATCACCAAGTCCTGGCCCGGGCGGGCCGGAATGGCGGCGGCGTCGTCCAGCAGGCCAAAGGCCTCGGGCGCGCCCCGGGTCAGCGGCCGGAACAGCCGCGCGATGGCCTCGAATTCGTCAGGCCCGGACATCCTGGGCCACGCCGTCCAGAGCCCCGTTGACGAAGCCCGGCTCCGGCCCGTCGAAGAACGACTTGGCCAGTTCGACGTACTCGTCGATCACCACTTCGGTCGGGATGTCCGGCCGGTGCTCCAACTCGAAGACCCCGGCCCGCAGGATGGCGCGCACGGTGGCGTCGAGCCGCTCGAGCCGCCAGTTCTCCGCCAGCCGCTTGACGATGGCGCTGTCCACCTGCCGCTGGTGGGCGACCACACCACGGACCAATTCGGCGAAGAAGGCCTCGTCGGCGGCGGCCAGGGTCATCCCCTCAACGTCGCGGTCGAAGCGGTGCTCGGTGAACTCCCGGATCACCGCCTCCACGCCGGTGCTGGACACCTCCATCTGATAGAGGGCCTGCACGGCGGCGAGCCGGGCCACCGAGCGCGCATGGCGCGGCGTGGTCATCGGGTCTGACCGGTCAGGCGGCGCTTCAGGGCGATCATCTCCAGGCAGGCGCGCGCCGCGCCGCCGCCCTTGTCGCCCTCGCTGACCCGGGCGCGCGCCCAGGCCTGGTCGTCGTCCTCGGTCGTCAGGATGCCGTTGCCGATGGCCAGCCGCTTGCCGATCGACAGGTCCATGATCCCCCGCGCCGACTCGTTCGAGACGATCTCGAAATGATAGGTCTCGCCGCGGATCACGGCGCCCAGGGCCACATAGCCGTCGTAGCGCACGCCGCCGGGCCCATGGCCGGCCTCCTCGGCGAAGGCGATGGCCCCCGGCACTTCGAGGGCGCCCGGCACGGTCACCACGTCGTATTCGGCGTCATACGCCTCCAGCGCCTCGGAGGCGCCCTTCAGCAGCTCGTCCGCCAGGTCGGAATAGAACCTCGCCTCCACGATCAGGATGCGGAGCTTGTCGTCGGCCATACCGGCCCCCTTGTTGGTCGCCGGCGTGCTTTAGGCCGTTTCGCGCCAGCGCGCGAGATAGCGGGCCAGCATGTCGATCTCGAGATTGACCTTCGCGCCGGCTTCCAGCTGGCCGATTGTGGTCACGTCCCAGGTGTGCGGGATGATGTTGATCCCGAACACGTCGTCCTCGACCTCGTTCACGGTCAGGGAGACGCCGTCCACGGTGATCGATCCCTTCGGGGCGATGAACCGGTGCAGCGGACGCGGGGCGCGGATCCTGATCCGGTGAGAGCCGCCCTCGGGCCTGATGTCCACGACCTCGCCGACTCCGTCGACGTGCCCGGAGACGATATGGCCGCCGAGCTCGTCGCCGACCCGCGCCGGGCGCTCCAGGTTCACGCGCTGGCCCTCGGTCCAATCACCCAGAGTGCTCATCGCCCGAGTCTCGCCGCTGACCTCCACGGCGAACCAGCCCTCGCCCTTATCGACGACGGTGAGACAGCAGCCCGCATGGGCGATGGAGGCGCCCATCTCGATCGAGCTGACGTCGAAGTTCGTCTCGATCTCCATGCGCACGTCGCGATTGGTCTCGCGGATGGCGCGCACGCGGCCGACGTCGGTGACAATTCCGGTGAACATCAGATCCTCTCGTAGCGCTCCCACGTGTCCTCGCCCAGGGGCTGGACCTGGATGCGACGGAATCTGGGGGCGGCGGCCAGCGCTGCAATAGCCAACGCCCCGACGGCCGGCCGCCCCTCCCCGCCGATGACCATGGGCGCGCGGAACCACTCCAGCCGGTCCACCAGCCCGCAGCGCAGGAAGCTCGCCGCCACCTGCCCGCCCCCCTCGACGAACAGGCTGGTGATGCCGTGGGCCCGCAGGGCCTCGACCACTTCCTTGAGCTCGGGCCGGCCGTCGCCGACCGCCGGCACCGTCAGGACGTGGACGCCGGCCTCCACCAGATGCTCCGCAGGGGCCTCCGTGGCGATGACGTAGGTCGGAATCTCGCGGGCCGTCGCCACCAGCTTGCAGTCCGGCGTCAGGCGCTGGCGGCTGTCGAGCACGACGCGCGCCGGTTGGGGACCGTTGTAGCCGGCCAGCCGGACCGTGAGCTCGGGATCGTCGGCCAGGGCCGTGTCGATTCCCACCACCACGCCCTCGTGGTCGGCGCGCAGCCGGTGGACCGCCTCGCGGGCGGCTTCCCCGGTGATCCAGCGGCTCTCGCCGGCGCCTGTGGCGATCCGGCCATCGAGGGAGGTTGCGAGCTTGAGGGTGACGGGCAGAGCCTAGCGCTCCTCTTCCGCGAGGCCTTCCTCGCCGAGGAAGCGGGCGAAGTCTTCCGTCTCCCGGAAGTCCCGGTAGACCGAGGCGTAGCGGACGTA